>CABRLU010000009.1 GCA_902471845.1 uncultured Lachnospiraceae bacterium
AACTATATCTCCGGAACAATCGTTCCGGCCTCAAGACCTTTCAACGTCTTAATCAACAAATCGCCTCCGAGAACGCTGAGTTTATCATGAAGGCTCCCTCCGGTTTCATCTTCCGCCAGGGGTACTTCTGCCTTAAGCAGCATATCGCCGGTATCCAGGCCCACATCCATCTGCATCGTTGTCACCCCGCTGACCTTTTCTCCACGGATGACTGCCCACTGAATCGGAGCTGCGCCCCGGTATTTTGGAAGCAGTGACGCGTGAACATTGACACAGCCATATTTTGGAATATCCAAAAGCGCCTTCGGCAAAATCTGGCCAAAAGCTACGACCACCATCACATCCGGATTCAACGCCCGCATCTGTTCTATAAATTCCGGTTCTCTGGCCCTCCTCGGCTGATATACGGTCAGACCGTGTTCCAGAGCCTTTTCCTTCACCGGCGGATAGACAACCTTCTTTCCCCGTCCCTTCGCCTTATCCGGCTGAGTGACTACACCGACCACTTCATGACCGGCTTCAATGATACATTCCAATGTCGGTACGGAAAAATCCGGTGTTCCCATAAAAACAACTCTCATACTCATTCACCTTCTTCATAGACAACATCTTTCAGCTTTCCTTCAACTTTTTCAACATAAAGGTGTCCGTCCAGATGATCAAATTCATGGCACATAGCCCTTGCAAAAAGTTCGGTTCCTTCCACTTCAAAAGGATTCATATTCTGGTCCAAAGCCCGTGCTTTTACATAATTCGGACGGGTAACAACGCCGGATTTGCCCGGTACACTCAGGCAGCCTTCCTCACCGGTCTGCGAACCGCTGGATTCAATAATCTCCGGATTAATAAACACATAAGGTCCCTCGCCCACATCAATGACGCAGATACGTTTTAATATCCCTACCTGCGGTGCTGCCAGTCCCACACCATTTTCATGGTACATCGTATCCAGCATATCGCCGATCAGTTCCTTTGTCCGCGGCGTAAGCTCCTTGACTTCTTTTGCAACTTTATTTAATACAGGGTCTCCCTCATATCTCATTTTTCTGAGTGCCATTGTTCTTCCTCCATTTTAATACAAATTCATCGGATTGATATCAAACTGAACATTCATCTCCCGGAACAGGGTATCGCTGTGAATAAGCGCCTGCGCCCGCTCCCGGCACTGAATCAATCCATTTATCTCATTGCTCTTTATATAAATCACCTTTCGGTAATAATCCTTCTCTTTTGCCCGGAATCCATCTGCCGGAGGCAGAACCTGAATTGTTTCATCCGTCATCACCCCTGCGAGAAGGACCGCTCCCTCCCTGGCTGTTATTTCATCCATATGCTCAATAATTACCGCCATCATATGACCTGCCGGCGGATAGTGCATCAAGCGCCGATATAAAATCTCCTGCCGGTAAAAAGCTTCATAATCCTGGGCTGCCGCACAGGTTACCGCATAATGCTCCGGCTGATAAGTCTGAATCACTGCCTGTCCCGGCTTTTCTCCCCGGCCTGCCCGGCCTGCTGCCTGAGTTAATAACTGAAACGTCCTTTCTCCGGCCATATAATCCCCGGAAAACATGGACAAATCTGCTGCCAGAACACCGACCAGTGTCACGTTAGGAAAATCATGCCCCTTGACGACCATCTGAGTTCCCACCAAAATATCCGCCTCACCTTTTGCAAAGGCCCGGAATACTTCCATGGGACTGTTTTTCCGCCGCATCGAATCCCTGTCCGCACGAAGAATCCGTGCCTGAGGGAACCGTTTTGCAAGCATCTCTGCCACCTTCTGCGTCCCCATGCCAAAGGCTCCGATATATCTGGAACCACACTCCGGACAACTGTCCGGCATCGCCAGTGTCATCCCGCAATAGTGGCATTTTAAAAGATTTCCCTCCGCTTTATGCAGCGTCATGGAAATATCACAATGGGGACATCGAATAACATGACCGCAGCTTCGGCAGGATATAAATCCCGCATATCCCCGGCGATTCAAAAATAACAGAATCTGTTCCTTTCTTTCCAGCCGCGCTTCCATCTCTGACTGAAGTCTCCGGCTGAAAATCGAATAATTTTTCTGTTTTAATTCTTCTCTTAAATCGATGATACAGGTTTTTGCCATCCCCGGTCCTCCGGCCACTCGATTTTCCAGTCGATGCAGTCCATAGATTCCACGGACGGCCCGGTCGTAGGTGACTACCGATGGTGTCGCCGAACCGAGGACCACCTTCCCGCTGCACATCTCCATTCGCCGAATCGCCACATCCACCGCGTGATATTTCGGCGTTGTATCACTTTTATAGGCTCCGTCCTGCTCCTCATCAACAATCAGCAATCCCAAATCTGGAAAAGGTGTGAACAGAGCGGAACGAGGACCGATCATAATATCAATTTCCCCATTTTTTGCCTGGATATACTGGTCATAACGCTCACCATCCGACATCCGGGAATTCATGACCGATACCCGGCGTCCAAATCTCTGGCGAAAACGTGCAATATTCTGATAAGTCAGAGAAATCTCGGGAATCAGCACGATAGCCTGCCTGCCCGACGCCAGCGTCCGCTCGATCAACTGCATATAGACCTCTGTCTTACCGCTTCCCGTAACACCGTAAAGCAGATGGACCATCCGCTCATCTTCACAGATGCCTTCCACCGCCTGCTGCTGTTCCCGGGTGAGATGCACAGTCTTTCCATCCTTCGCTCCCAAATAAGGAATCCGGTAATCTGAAGCTTCTCTCACTTCAATCCAGCCATGTTTCACCAGCGTCCGCAGAGCAGCCGTCGGTGACGGCACCTTTTTCTTCATCTCAGCCTCAGAAACTCCCTGTCCCCTGCTGTCATCCAGCAGTAATGCCAGCAGCGCGGCTCTGGATGCAAATCTTGGCTGAACCGCCAGTTTTTTCATCTCAGCCTCGGCCTCGGCTCGTGAAACAGCCAGACAATATACTTTTTTCGTACCGCCCTGAACCTTTCTCCGAACACTCAACACCGTTTTCAAGGATTGGGCGCGTGTACATCCATACATCCGGCTCATCCAGTCTGCCAGCTGAATCATCTGGGATTCCACCACCATAGAACCCTTCTGAATACTTTGTATTTCTTTTAATTTATCCGGCTCATAATCCGGTTCTTCAGAAAAGCCGATAACATAACCCTTGATCACCCGATTTCCCTTTCCAAAGGGAACCATCACCTGACTGCCGACCTGAATATCCGACGTAAGCGTCTCCGGCACAATATACTGAAATACCCGATCCAGCGCTTCCAGAGATATATCCACGATAATATCTGCGTATTTCACTCTGTACCTCCAGTATTCTTTTTTGAACAAGAATACCGCAGATGGCCTCGCATTAAGCAGAGGCATCTCCGGTATCCCACAGTTCCTTATAATATTATGCAAGAAAATCCTTTAACTTCTTGCTTCTCTGAGGATGACGAAGCTTCCGAAGCGCCTTCGCCTCAATCTGACGAATACGCTCACGGGTCACGGAAAATTCCTGACCAACTTCCTCCAGAGTTCTGGCCTTTCCGTCTTCAAGGCCAAATCTCAGGCGGATGACCTTCTGTTCCCTCTCAGTCAACGACTGAAGTGCCACCTCCAACTCTTCCTTCAGCATCTCATCCGCTGCATGCTGTTCCGGCTGAAGTGTGGATTTATCTTCAATAAAATCACCCAAATGGCTGTCTTCTTCCTCACCGATCGGCGTATCCATGGATACCGGTTCCTTTGAAATCTTCAGAATATCATCGACTTTTTCCACCGGAACGCCCATGACCTTTGCAATTTCTTCCGAAGTTGGTTCACGGCCATACTCAGCCAGTAATTTACGGGATACCCGAATCGTTTTGTTAATTGTTTCTACCATATGTACCGGAATACGAATGGTTCTGGAATAATCGGCCAGTCCCCGGGTAATTGCCTGACGGATCCACCAGGTCGCATAGGTACTGAATTTATAGCCTTTTGTATAATCAAACTTGTCAACAGCCTTCATCAGTCCGATATTTCCCTCCTGAATCAGATCCAGGAAACTCATTCCACGACCAACGTATCGCTTGGCAATACTTACAACAAGACGCAGATTGGCCTCTGTCAGATGCTTTTTGGCTTCTTCATCGCCTTCGCCCATCCGCCGGGCCAGTTCAGCCTCTTCCTCTGCGGACAGCAGCTGAATATTACCGATTTCTTTCAGATACTGGCGCACCGGATCTTCGATATTAATACCATCCGGCACAGATAAATCCGTATCATCCACACGCACGTCATCGTCATCATCTAAAAGAAATGTCTCATCGTTGTCATCGTTACTGACTCTGAGAACATCAATCCCCTTGCTTTCCAGATAATCAAAGATCTGCTCACTCTGGTCCGCATCCAGGGACATACTGCTAAATGCGTCCATAACTTCCTGATATTCAAGGACATTCTTTTTCTTTTTAGCGTTTGAAACCAGTTCTTCCAGTTTTTTTGTAAACAATAACTTATTGTCTTCCATACAAAATTCCCCATATCTCTATTTTCTGCAGTACAATTAAATTATAATGAATTTTTCGTCATATAACAATACGAATTGTAAATTTAATTCGAATTTATGCTTCTGTTTCAGACTCTGCTTCATCGGCTGTTTCTTCGGATTCTTCCTCCGAAATTTCGACTTCCTCATCCGAAATATCCTCAGATAATTCCAGCATATCACCGCCGATTTCCTCGTCTTCACCGAGAATTTTGATTTTTCCGGAATACAATTCTTCAACAGCAATGGACAGCGGCTTTTTGCCCTCAGCATCATCCACTAATGGCTCCGCACCTGAAATCAGCTGTCTGGCCCGCTTTGCCGTTGCAATGACGATAGAGTAACGGCTCTGAACTACCGGAGCTTCGCCCTCTTCCACACCACTGTTTACAACTTCTATTAAATCTGAATATGATGGATGTAACATAAATTATTCCCCTTTCTTATATGCGGCAAGGCTTTCTGTCAATTGTTCAACCAATTCCCCGCCATAAACAGCTTTTCTTTTTTCAGCCTCAATAATCTGATGGATATTTTCGGCGCATTCGGCCACCTTTCCATTCTCATTGAGAACTACATAATCGTACTTATCCATATAAGCAACTTCTTCGGAAGCCCGTGACAGACGCGACAGAATGACATCCTCTGTCTCTGTTCCCCGCCCTCTGAGTCTTGCTTCCAATTCTTCAGCCGTCGGCGGCGTCACAAAAATCAACACCGTCTCCGGATAGCGTTCCTTCACTTTCAAAGCGCCCTGCATTTCAATCTCCAATATGACGGAAATGCCCTGATTCAGCTTATTAAACACAAAATCCTTTGGAGTTCCATAATAATTACCCACATAGCAGGCATATTCCAGGAACCGGTCCTCCTGAATTCTCTGCTCAAAGACTGATTTGTCCAGGAAAAAGTAATGCTGTCCATCGACTTCACCTTCCCGCGGTGTCCGTGTTGTTGCTGAAATCGACAGGCAGTACTCCTGCGCATATCTTGTCAGAAGTTCTTTGACAAGCGTTCCTTTACCGGCGCCAGAAAATCCCGAAATAACCGCCAGTATACCTTTCTGATCATTCATCTTCCTCATCCTTATTCACAACCTTACCGGCGAAACGTCCGGCCAGTGTCTCCGGCTGCAGAGCCGAAAGCACCAATTCATTATTCTCCATGACAATCACCGCTTTTGTTCGGCGTCCCTGGGTAGCATCTATGGCCATCCCCGCATCCTTTGCATTCTGGATCATCCGCTTGATCGGCGCCGAATCCGGATTGATAATAGCGATCACCTTACTTGTGTTCACCACATTGCCAAATCCTATATTCATAAGCTTTCCCAAAAATCATCTCTCCTGTTCAGGATTATTCAATATTTTGTATCTGCTCTCTGACTTTTTCAATCTCTGTCTTTAAATTAATCGCCCGGTTGGCCACTTCCAGGTCATTGGCCTTGGATAAAATCGTATTGGCCTCCCGATTCATCTCCTGGGCAATAAAATCCAGCTTCCGGCCAATGCTGCCGCCTTCCAGCAGCGCTTTCCGGGTACTTGTAATATGACTGCGCAGACGGACGATCTCTTCATCCACACAGATCTTATCTGCAAATATTGTCGTCTCTGTAACAATGCGGCTTTCATCAATCGTGGAATCTCCAAGAAGTTCTTTTACTTTGGCTTCCAGACGCTGACGATGTTCTACAAGAATCTCCGGCGAACGTTTTTCAATGAAATCCACATCCTCAAGCATACCGTCCAATTTGCTGATCAAATCATTTTTCAGGTTTTCACCCTCGACCAGACGGGTTTCCACAAACTGCTCACTGGCTTTATGAAGGGCTTCCTCCAAAACGCCCCACAGTTCATCCGTATCTACTGTCTGCTCTTCCAGCGTGAGTACGTCCGGATAACGGGACAGTGAAGATACCCGTACATCATTTTCAATGCCAAATTGTTCACTCATCTGCTGCAGAACGCGTACATATTCTGCTGCAAGCTCTTCATTATACTTAAGGACCATATTGTTCTCTGTATAATCCTCATAAGTAATGAATACATCCACCTTTCCCCGCTGGATGTATTTTTTCAGAAGATTTCGGATACCCGCCTCAAAAATACTCAGTTTTTTAGGCATCTTCACATTGATATCACAGTAACGGTGATTCACCGCCTTCATCTCAACCGTAATCTTCTGACGTTCATTTGCGATTTCGCTTCTGCCGAAACCTGTCATACTTTTCAACATTGCATGGTTCTCCCATCTATTTAATTCTATAAAGTATGGTTATCTCTTTCCATAGTAAGGCTATTGTATAACCATATCAATTTATTATAATTCAAATAAAAATTACCGTCAATAGTTTCGCCCGCCATCTCTTGTACAAAATTTTAATATTTGGTATACTAAAAAAGATTTTTTAATCTATATTTCGATGAAGGAGAACGCTTATGGCTTTTGATGGAATCGTAATTTCCAACCTTGTATGGGAACTGAGCGAACGGCTCACTGACGGCCGTATTAATAAAATATACCAACCGGAGAATGACGCAATTGTTCTGACGATAAAAAATAACCGGAACAATTATCGTCTGCTGCTCTCCGCCAGCCCTTCCCTGCCTCTGGCCTATCTGACAGAGGACACAGGAACTAATCCGATGGTAGCACCAAATTTCTGTATGCTGCTCCGAAAACATATCAGCGGAGGCCGTATCGTCTCCATCGTTCAGCCGGAGATGGAACGTATTTTAAAATTTGAAATTGAACATTTAAATGAGTTGGGTGATTTATGTACCAAATTCCTTATCGTGGAACTGATGGGCAAACACAGTAATATCATATTCTGCCAGCCGGACGGCACCATCATTGACAGTATCAAACATATTTCTCTCAACGTCAGTTCGGTCCGTGAAGTTCTTCCAGGACGCAGCTATTTCATACCGAACACGATGTTAAAAATGAATCCTCTGACCATCGACGCCGATGAATTTATCGAAAAGGTTTTATCCAAACCGCTGCCGGTAGGAAAAGCCCTCTACACCAGCCTGACCGGTATCAGCCCGGTCATTGCCGAAGAAATCTGCTTCCGCGCTTCCATTGATTCGGGAATGAGCACCAGCGGACTGAGCGATGCAGAAAAGCTTCATCTGTTCGGCGTTTTCAGCCGTCTTATGGAGGATGTTGAAAACCATTGCTTCACACCGATGATCATTTATCGCGGTAAAGAGCCAGTGGAATTCTCCGCTCTGGCACTGACATGCTACAGCGATTGTGAGAGTCATACTTTTGATTCCATTTCCACAGTGCTTCGAACCTATTATGCGGAAAAAAATGCAACGAGCCGGATTCGTCAAAAATCCCACGATTTACGTCATGTGGTGAGTACAGCTCTGGACCGTACCCGTAAAAAATACGACTTACAATTAAAACAGTTAAAAGATACAGAAAAACGGGAAAAATATAAGATTTACGGTGAAATGATCAATACCTACGGTTACGGGCTGGAAGAGGGTGCAAAGAGCATGACCTGTCTTAATTATTATACAAATACAGAAATGACCGTTCCTCTGGACCCGCAGCTTACACCTCAGGAAAATGCAAAAAAATATTTTGAACGCTACGGAAAATTGAAACGTACCTTTGAAGCTCTATCCACTCTGACAGAAGAGACCCATGACGAGATGGAACATCTGGACTCTATCAGCACGGCTCTGGATTTGGCGCAAACAGAAGGGGATCTGGCCCAGATTAAAGAAGAATTGATTCAGGCCGGTTATGTGAAGCGTCACACCGGCGGCAGGAATATGAAAAAACAGAAGCTGACCAGTCAACCCCTCCACTATATTTCTTCCGATGGTTATAACATGTATGTTGGAAAAAATAATCTTCAAAATGAAGAGCTGACCTTTAAATTTGCAAACGGCGGCGACTGGTGGTTTCATGCCAAAGGAATTCCCGGCTCCCATGTCGTTGTCAAATCCGGCGGAGACGAACTTCCTGACCGAACCTTTGAGGAAGCCGCCCGTCTGGCCGCTTACTACTCGAAAAACCGGACCAGTGAAAAGGTGGAAATCGACTATATCCAGCGCAAGCATGTAAAAAAACCAAACTCAGGAAAACCGGGATTTGTCATCTATCATACCAATTATTCTATGATGATTGAACCGGATATTTCAAATATCCAATCCGCTAAATAAACTAAATCAGGCCCCCAGGTCAAAAAAATGACCAAAGGGGGCCTTTTCATTTTGTTCTAATAAATCCAGATATTCTTCCAGGCAGAGCCCGCTGTCCATGATATTCCCGGCGTTTCGTTTGCCCACATAACGGTAGTGCCACGGTTCATATCCAATGCCTGTGATTTCACTTTTATCCACCGGATACCGCAAAATAAATCCATACTCGGCACAATGGGCCATCAGCCACTGCTGTACCGCCGTCTGTTCCTGAGACTGATCCAGTTCAGGCCATGACGCGTCAACAATATCCACAGCAAGTCCCATTTGGTGCTCACTGCATCCGGGAACTGCCACCCAAAATCCGGCCTCTGTCCGCGCTTCTTCCCCGGACAGGCCCTGATTCAAGTACATCTCTACTTCCCGTTCATGCAGCTCAGCCTGCATTTCATAGCTCCGATAGGCGGAGCAGATCATCGGCTGCAGTCCCTCTGCACGCATGTCCGAAAACATAGCATTTAAATCCTCGGCCATCCGCCGATCTACCTGATAGCCTTCTTCAATCTCCGTCAGTTCCATCACCCAATTCTCAGACAGGGGATGGTCTTTATTGACCAGCGTCAACAGCGGGTCCCTCAGCAATGCCGGGAACAGAGAAACCGACGCAAAAGCCTGCTGAGGCCAGAGAATAAGTCCGGTGATGCACAGCGCTGCTATCCATTTTCGTATCAATTTCATCCAATCACCCGCATATTATCTCTCTGACCTTTTCTGCCAGAGCTTCTGCCAGTTTCAAGTGACCTTCCTCCAGCAAATGTATACTGTCTGCCTCTCCCGGCTCCGCCACAGAAGCCGCATCAAAAAAATCACATCCAAACTGTTCTGCGACAAGCTTATACCAGTGGGCCATCCGCTTTGAATTCTCAACAGCGGCTTCGCCCTCAAAGAACTCGGCAAAAGGAGAGGTTTCTATCCCCTCACCCATATGTATCGGTGATACAATAAGAATCTTTGTATCCGGCTGATCACATTTATATTTCAAAAATCCTGTCAACCGCATCATCATATTTTGAAGTCCTCCGGCGATATCCCCCGCCGGAAGATGAAATTTCTTTTTTAATTCATTGGAGCCAAGCATTATGATCAACATATCAAAAGGTGCATGACTTTCCACCATCGGCAGAACATAATCCATCCCTTTCTTGTTACCCCATTCCCACGGGTCCTCACAGGAGATGGTCCGTCCATTCTGTCCTTCCTCAATAACCTGGTATTCGTCGCCTAAAATCTGCTGCATCCGCATTGGCCAGCGGGTATTTTCGTCAAAACGCTCGCCTGTCACCGGATTATAACCCCATGTATTTGAATCTCCAAAACATATAATTCGTTTCTTTGCCATATTTTTCATCTCCTTCGACAGAATCTGAGAATATTCTTTATAAGTTACTGTTATTTTAGAATAGAATCTCAGATTCGTCAATGAAGGAATGACGCGGCCCGCTTATTGTCTGTTTTTTCCGGCCACCGCCTGAACAATGCCATACAAAGCAGCAAATAAAACACCGGCCACCGGCCAGACAATCCAACTGATTCGCCAGTTATTTAAATAAAAGCTGATTCCCAGGTAAATCGCTGTCACCAGGCACCAGTAAATTCTCGGGAAATAGGAAGTTTTACGGCCAAGCGCCTTTTTTTCTTCCGTATAATCACCCCGCTGAAGCAGTTTTTCGTAGCTTTCATGGACCATACCATAACGGACAAAAAGATGCACGCCGATGCAGATTAAAATTAAAAGAATATCCACACAGCAGACATAGACAAATTCATCCTCGGTAAAACCAGAGGCCATAAGCAGAGGAATCACTCCGATAATACACAAAAACACGCCGATCGTTACAACTACACGAAATTTCGGTTCAAATGCTCTCCGCTTTTCTTCCACCATTTCCGCAAGACCATAATCTATAAATATGGCTTCCTTTTCCAGATATTCATATTCGGAGAGCTGCATTCCATTAAGAATCAGAATGGCAACACCAATGGCAACCAAAACCAAAAGGATGGTTACGCCAAAGCCTCCAGCCATATCATCCGTCAAGCGGCTGTGTTTATATTCCGCTACTCCGCCCAAAAACAGCAGTGGAACCGGAGACAGAATAAATAAAGAAACAGCAAAGGCAATCCGCCCGGACAGCCTTTCTGTCAAATCCATAAACAGATTCGCCTCTTCCACAGACACCTTGCGTGCCGACGGTTCCGACACTTCCTCAAAAACTTCAGATACGTCGCAGGCAATTTCCTGAGCATCGTCTTTCAGTAAATAGTCCGTGGTCACATCAAAAAGGTCACTGAGCTTTATAATCTTATCCAGATCCGGTATAGACGCCCCCAGTTCCCACTTTGAGACCGACTGTCTGGATATATCCAGCTTATCCGCCAGTTCCTCCTGGGACCAGCCTTTTCTCTTTCTCAAAAATACGATTTTTTCTGCTAAAATCATCCTTCACTACCTCTCTTCGTCTTATTTCTGACTTTAGCTTAACAAAATTTACAGTTGACAACCACCAAGTGCGCTTGGAAATTCCGCACCTGTCAGTTGCATCCTCCGTCAGCACTCTTGTTTCAGTCTTCTGACAACAGCCGCTTTAAGAAATATTCCCGTATAAACTGCTGATTCTTTCTCTCCACCCCATTCTCCAAATCAAAAATGGCCCTCCAGATGAAGGGCCTGTAATAAGGTCAAATGACATTATAAGCAATCTGTTTCTGTGAGAAAAGGCACTCAAAGCCGTCAATCAGATGGTTCGGCAAATACAGAGATTCCTTTTTCTTTAACTGAACCGCACCGGACTTTGATAATACCTCAGCCACAAACTGTGAACAAAAATAAGAGTTTTCGAACTTATGCGGAATATGCAAAAGGCATAGTATCACGCCAAGACGTGAATAAGTATAGATATCTTTCTGCTCCAGAAATCGCTGAATTTCTTCTGCTATATCATGACAGATACTTTCAGGCACCCGTATGCGTATACAGACACTGCCTTCCTTTCTTCGCCTGGATTTGCGTTTTTTCGGTTCTTCAACAACAACGCCTTTACCATTAAAGCTATAAAATACCTCTTCCGTCCCATCAATAGACAAAGACGCATGGGAATAACCGCTTCTGCTGATTACCCGAATGAACCGGCCAAACCAGTCCGAGTATCCCGTCAGCAATATGGTGATCGTCTTCATCCGCTCCTGTTTTCTCTTTTTCTTTTTAATCCCTTTTTTTCCCATTAATTAACCCTAACCCATTTTATTTATTAAATCATCCAATAAAGTATCCCTGTAAACCGAACTGCCGTCCAATATGGTCCGCTGACCCAACAGGAAATAAAACCACTGCGGTGCGCCACAGCCTGTGACCCGATGTTGGTGACCGAAGCGCAATAAAATGGAATGATTCCTTTTTCCAGGAGGGTTGCAGCCAGATTGCTGATCAGAATCGTCGCCAGACCACCTTCTCTATGTTCAGGCTTCACATCCACACCCAGTTCCCACAAACCTTCTGCCTCATCCGAAGCGCCTGCCAGACCGACAATCTCATTGTTTTTCTTAGCATAAAGAATCATGCGGGTCGACGTCTCTCCGTTCTCGTCAAAGTCCAAAGCATTTTCAAAATCTTTGACACCTTTCAGTGCTCCTATTTCCTCTCCCTGAAGCAGTATATACTGATAATCTCTGTTAAATGACTGTCGTTTAAATTGCTTGAAATCCGGCACATAATAAATGGACTGTCCATAAACCAGAGGACATTCAAAAATTTCATCCCGACTCTTACCTTTTAAAAGCTTCTCTGCTTTTGGTAAAAGTTTCTCCGAAGCAGACACAATTACCGATTTTCCCATCGTACATATCTCTAAAAAGGGCTCGCTTTCACGGTCATTCACTGAGAAAATAACTCCGTCTTTTTCAAAATCCGCCATACTGCAATTCAGCCGTCGGGACAAATACTGCCGGATCTGCCCGAAAAGTTTCTCCGGATATAACCCGCATTTCATGAAAATTGGCGAAAACTCCACCGAATGTGTTTCACCTTCCGTCAGGAAGCGATTAATTAACGCATAGGTTTTTTTCACCTGTGAAAAACGAACCGGTAAAGAAAAATACCCGTGGAGCGCATTTGGCATCCGGAATATCTTTACCTTATTACCCGCTGCCTCCAACGCCTTTCCGTAAGCCTCGCCTTCATCCCGCAACGGGCAGTATTCCGCTGTAATAATCAATGTGTCCGGCTGATTCGTAAAATCCGTTGCCGCCAGCGGCGCATAATAAGGGTTCATTAAATCTTCATCCGATGCACGATACAGTTCCATATAGTCCTGAACACGCTTTGTCGTCAGCAGGTAATCCGTACCATTTTCCCGCACCGAAGGGAAAGGAGAAAACTCCGAATGATCATTTCCCGTGGCCGGATAAATCAATATCTGTCGGGAAGGAAGAAATTCTCCCCGGTCACGGGCCATCAAAGATACGGCCGCGGCCAGATTGCCTCCGGCACTGTCTCCGATCAGTGTAATTTCCTTTGCTTCTGTCTCCATAAGACTCTCATCGAGAAAAATCTCCCTTGTGACCGCGTAGCAGTCCTCCAGCCCGGCCGGAAACGGATGTTCCGGTGCCAGTCTGTAATCCACAGAGACAACCACACGCCCTGTCTGGTTTGCCATATCGGCACAGACGGCGTCATAACTGTCAATACTTCCGGTCACCCATCCGCCGCCATGAAAAAATATGAATATTCCCTGTTGTTCATGGGCTGAAGGCATAAATATCCGCACCGGCACCTCATGGTCACCGTTGATTACTTTATGCTCCCAGATGTGATAGAGCCACGGCTTTCTCAGCCGTCTGGCAGAAATTTCCTTCAGCCGCCGTTCCATTTGATAACTTTTCTTAATATCCGCTTCCGAATAGGACAGCACGGACAATGCCGCCCGCATCGCTTTATTAATTGCCATAAACACCTCTCTTCCAAAATTGTATCAGACAGAGAGGAATTTTACAATCTTTTTAAATGGGTTGTCACAACTTCTTTTCCAGACATACCAGCTGGACGCCCTTAATTCCATTAAACGTACACGGAACAATACCGACTTCTTTGTAACCCTGCTTTTTATAGAACTGCCGGGCACGTGTATTTTTCTGATTTGTGTCCATCCGCAGATAACGACATCCCTGTTTTTTTGCAAACTCTTCATAAAAAGAGACAAATGCTCTGCCATATCCATGATTTTCTATGGTCGGCGATACCACCAGGGTATGCAGCACCATGACCTCCTGTTCTTTGGCATCATATTCCCAGTCCGCTTCTGCGTAGGAAGGTTCCTGCTGCTGATTCAGTCTTCCAGCCGCCACAACAACGCCATCATCCTCCAGCACATATAAATCACCCTTTTCCAGAGCCATTTCCGCCGTTTTCTCTGTCGGATAAATATCTCTTATCCATCCGATCGTCACACGACCGGCCTCTTCCTCCGTATGAATCCCATCATAAATACGCGAAACCGCCTGAATATCCTTTTCTGTTGCTTTTCTGATCATAAAATTTATCCTCACAAAATCAATGATTTTTAATCGTATATTTCAGTATAATTCATACCGGATGCAAAATCAAGAAAAGCATTTGACGCAATCCGAAGCCTTGCCGTTTCGAACCGTATGGAATGTCATCCTCATTCCTCTCTGTCTTTACAGTTTTGCATAATCTTCATCAGAAACCGGCTCACACCACTCTGTGCGGCAATTTTCTCCCGGTACCTCAATAGCCAGATGCTGAAACCACGTATCCGGTGCGGCGCCATGCCAGTGCTTAACCCCTGCCGGTATATGTACAACATCGCCCGGCTGCAGTTTTCTTGCCTCTTTTCCCCATTCCTGATAATACCCCTGTCCGGCTGTCACCAATAACATCTGGCCGCCGCCCTGATCCGCATGATGAATATGCCAGTTGTTCCGGCATCCTGGTTCAAAGGTCACATTTCCCACGACGACCTGCTCCGTAGATAACATATTTAAATAACTCTGACCCACAAAATACTGTGCATACGCGTCATTTGTTTTTCCTGTAGGAAATACACTCATTTCTTCTGGTTTCATCGTGTTCATATCATTTCCTCCCTGCTTCTATCCACTTTTCAATGTCCTTCCGTGCTCTCTTTACGCTGCCGCCATGAATTGACATTCCAGCTTTCACTTCCGCATTCGGACAGAGCTTTTTAATATCCCTCACACTGCTGCCCATTCCGCTGCCCTCATGTGTACAAAATGGGCGGATAACTTTCCCGTTAAAATCAAAGTGCTCCAGAAAAGTAAATACTGCCATCGGCATTGTTCCCCAATAATTCGGATAACCCAAATATATTGTGTCATATCTGTCGAAGCTTTCCGGATAACATTTTAATTCCGGCCGGGCATTCCGCTTCTGATCTGCCTGGGCCTGCTCAATACACTCGTTATAGTCTTTCGAATAGGCCTGCATCGGCTGAATCTGAAACAAGTCAGCTCCCGTGATCTCCTGTATAAAATCAGCAGCCACCTCCGTATTGCCGACTTCCAGTGTTTTTATCATTCCATTGACGTAATTCTCATCCCCTCGGGAAAAGAACGCAATCAATTCTGCCATTTCGTTTCTCCTCCATTTCTTATTTCTATCCTGATTATACCGGAGATTGGCTTGACCTGGAATTTCCCATATGTTATCCTTGTATAAACATTAAGTTTATACTGTCTGTTTTGGGGAGGTGCTTCATGTACAACCACATGCTGGATACTTTTATCGCTGTTGCGGACTGCGGAAGCTTCACAAAGGCGGCGGAACGCCTGTACATTTCACCTACAGCCGTAATGAAACAAATAAATACACTGGAGAATCATCTGGACTTAAAGTTAACAGAGCGCACACCTTCCGGTGTCCGCTTAACAGAAGCCGGCGCCATTATTTATCAGGACGCAAAGTTTATGATCGACTACTCCCGAAAATCCATTGCCAGCGCAAAGGCTGCTCTGTGCGCAAAGGATAAAACCTTCTGTGTCGGAACATCCCTTTTAAATCCTGCCAAACCCTTTATGGATTTATGGTATCGGGTAAACAAGGATTTTCCTGAGTATAAGCTTCACCTTGTTCCTTTTGAAGATAACCATGAAGGCATTCTTTCAGAAATCGAACAATTAGGAAAAAAATTTGACTTTTTAATCGGGGTATGTGATTCCAGAGCCTGGCTCAGCCGCTGCAATTTTCTTCCCCTTGGAAGATATAAAAAGATGGTTGCCGTGTCCAGAGAACACCGCCTTGCCAAAAAAGAATTTATAGATATAGAAGATTTGTATGGCGAAACACTGATGATGGTGAAACGGGGCGATTCCGGTGTCAACGATTTTCTGAGAAATGACCTTGAAAAACATCACCCTCAGATTCATATCGAAGATACGCCCCAGTTTTATGATTTATCCGTATTCAATCGTTGTGCCGAAACCGGAAAAGTCCTGCTCATGACTGAATGCTGGCAGGAAGTCCACCCTGGCTTAATATCCATTCCTGTAAACTGGGATTACAGCATTCCTTACGGCTTACTATATAGCCTGGATGCCCCGGAAGATGTACTTCGGTTTATCGATATGGTAAAAGCTCACTGTGATATTCCATAACACATAAAGGAGCGCCCATGGCGCTCCCATTTAACGCTTCGCTGCCTTTTCACGTCACTCTTCCGCCCCGATGACGATGGTATCCGCAATCTCGCAAATTTCACAGGCTCTATAAATGACATCGCTCAGAGAATCTTTCCAGATAATCCGATTGTCTCTCCTTACTTGGATCATGGACTCAGAACTTTCACAGGATTGTATCATAAGGACACAACCCTGTTTTTCTCCATCCTATGATAGCATAGAAAATCACCGTTTTCCGTCTCGATTTTCTCATACGAAATTATCTTATACCCTCGTTTCAGGTACATACTTTCTGCCGGAAAGGAAGCATCAATATGTATCACCGGATAATTTTGAAATACCTGCTTTTCCAACACATCCATCAATTGACTTCCATAGCCCTTTTGCTGATATTCAGGCAGAATAAACAATCGGCAGATTTCATTTTCCCGAATGCTTCCGGTTCCAACCACATAGTCACCAGCAAAAACAAGATAAATCTTCTCTTTTTCCATCGCCATATTTATTCGTTCTTCACAATGCAAATTCAGAAAAAACTGAACCGCACCAGCAGGATAATACCTGGGATATACATTTTTTATCGTTTCTTCCGCAATATCGGCCACCTGCTTTGAATGAGCCGCATGTTTGAGCTCTATAACCAACTCTGACATTTTTAATCTCCTCACTTTTAAATTTTTCTATCTTCCAGCATAACCAGGATATCTCTCTCAGAATGGATACTCGTATTCGAAAGAAGCACTCTCTGTTTTAAAGTCAAAAAGAACTTCTCCATTTTTTCGAAATCTATAGAAAACCGTTCCGGATACGCTTTCACAGATTGTCCTTGTCATATTGCCCTTTGCCGGAGCTTTAAGAGAATTTCCTGAAGTTTTCAAGATACAGACTTCCAAATCCAGATTTCCCTGAACAATTCGAAGTCTTCCATTCTGAACCCGGATAGCCCTCGCTCCCAGATAAGTAGCCATTCGATACTCATGCTGTCTTGCCTCCTGGAAATAGATATTTCTTATTCTTCTCCATATGGCTCTGTCATATTCAGACGCTCTCAGTTTCTGCTGAACATTCCTTTGTATTCTCTTTAATTTCGACCATAAATTCCACACAGATTGGTTCCGTCTGTGCGCTTTTGATTTTAAGCAGTATTTTCCCGGGAAGTCCTTTTGTCTTTACATAAGTTCCGCCCATACCGCCCTGCAGAGCAATCACGGAAGGTCCGATCAGTACGCCCTCACCTTCTATTTCAAAACAAATCGGTTCATTATAAAAATTTAATATATTTCCATGCTCATCGACAGCCTGAATCCGCACAGCCGCTACATCGTAACTGTATTCTTCTTTAAGTTGCTGATGGTCGGCCTGAACCTGTAACCTCACTTGCTTCATTGGCTCTTTGATAACTGTTTTCACGACTTTGTTGTTTTTTATTGCCTCAAATCGATACCGGGTGGAAGCGCCTCCCCAATCACCGACATAACGGGTATAAAAATCGGTCACCTGGGCCATATTCATCCGATACCCCAGGAAAAGCTTCAAAATCGCCGGATACAGGCGTTTCGGAATATGCGCCACGCCATAGTGTGCCGCAGCATTCAGCAATTTTTTCAAGCTGTCCGCCTGCCCCTTTGGCATATGTTCTTCCGTCTCAAACGCATTCCCGATAAAATCATCCATTAAAATGGGGCCATGCTGCAGGTTATGCCAATGGGATTCCTCTCTTTGATATTCATGTATGAACCTCTCATTTTTGTACATACGCACACTATCCGCATTTGTAAATATATACAAGTTCTCCCAATTACTCGCCGGATGCTCCCCGATATCCATAGAGGAACTGATTTCCAGCACCGGCCGTTCTTCCTGCTGGCTTGCATAAACAGCCGCAGCTGTTTTAGGATTGCGAAACATATCCAAAACACCATGGTAACAGATACGGTCCCCGCTTCCAAAATCTTTATGGGTATTATAATCTGCCATACACCAGCCAAAACACCCGGCAATATCCGACTGTCCCGCCACCGCATTCAATACATTTGCATGACGCAGGGCATGTTCTGTCCGTTTATTTTCACAGTCATAGGCCTTCGTCGGATACATATGGCCATTATACTCACTGATCAGATAAGGCTTTTCCATATCCGAGGTTACTCCGGATTTCTTTTCACAGCCCGGCTGCTTCCCATCATGAATAAAATCATTATATGTGTAGACGTCTTCCAGCAGGCTGCTTCTTTTACATGCCCTCACACCTCCCGTCGGACGCGTAGGGTCCAGTTCATGGGCCGCCGCATTTGTACGTTCATAAAACACATCATCATCCTTCGATTCATTAATCCGAACGCCCCATAAAATAATCGAAGTGTGGTTCCGATATTGCAGAATCATATCCCGAACATTTGCCACTGCCTGCTCTTTCCACCTTTCATCTCCAATATGCTGCCAGCCGGGAATCTCTGTAAATACCAAAAGGCCCAGTTCGTCACAGCGGTTCAAAAAATAATGGGACTGGGGATAATGAGAGGTTCGCACAGCATTGACCCCAAGTTCTTTTTTTAAAATGTCTGCATCCATCTTCTGTATCGATGCCGGCATCGCATATCCGACATAGGGGTAGCTCTGGTGCCGGTTCAAGCCGCGAATTTTAAGTTTTCTTCCATTCAGATAAAAACCGTCCCTGCGAAACTCTGCCTTGCGAAATCCTGTTGTCACTACCTGTGCATCCAGTATTTTCCCATTCCTTAAAAGCTCGGTCCTAATTTCATACAATACCGGATGCTCCACATCCCAAAGCTCCGCCTGAAAATTTGAAAACCGCAATATCTCTTTTTTATGCTTTACCTCACCTTCACCAAGCAGCTGATACTCCGTTTCACCTTTTCTGCGCATCCACTGCCGGAGCAAGCCTCCGTCTTCCGTCATGTGGACTGTGATTTCTGACTCCAGTGGTGTATAAATCCTCTGGCCGATTTCTGCCTGCGGTTTCACAAAAATATCTTCCAGATATTCCTGTTCTCTCACTTCCACATATACATCGCGATAAATTCCGTCATAAGTCATATAATCAATGACAAATCCAAAGGGCGGAAAATTGAGATTCTCTCTGCTATCCGCCTTTACTGTCAAAAAATTTTCTGCCCCATAATTCAGCACGTCACCAATATTTATCGAAAACCCAGTATAACCACAATGATGCTCACAAACTTTCTTTCCATTTACAAAAACTTCACTTTCGTGAGCAACACCTTCAAATATAAGAAAAACATTCTTTCCCTGCCAGTTTTTTGGTGCAAAAATCTTCCTGCGATATCCACTCACCATTTGATACAACTCTTCATCAAAATAGTGAAAAGGCAGTTCTTTACAGGTATGAGGCAGCCGCACTTCTTCCATTCCGCTTTCATCAAAGTCTGGAAAACGCATCCTATCTTCATACATTCCAGAAAACTTCCAGCCATCATTTAAATAAACCCGTTCTCTCATTTTTATCTTCCTCTTTAACAATATCTAAACCCTGTTTTTTTATTATACGATATTGTAATTTATATTGCAAAAAGGCACCTGCCGTTTCCAGCAAGTGCCTGTGTAAAAATCATTTATTTTGTCAATTTTTAGATTTCATCTTGTAAACTGCCAGTGTAATGATACTGGATGCCGAAACTGCCAACAGGGCAAACCACAGTAGAAGATTTGTGCTGTCTCCTGTCTTTGGAGAATTGCTTTCGGCCTTTGCAGATGTCTCATCTTTCTTGTCCGTCTCCGTTTTTGTGTTTGTCTCGCCCTTTTCTTCCTCCTTCGGATTGGTTTCCGAAACATCCTTCTCTTTAATTGTAAACTGTGTCGAAGCGTCACCATTCTGAGAACGGACTGTCAGTGTATGGGTTCCCACTGTCAGTGTTTCAAGATAAGCAGATTTCATCGTGACCACTGTGCTTCCTTCACTCACCGTGTAGTTGGCACCGTCAACGACCGTTCCATCCACCAGTACACTGATAAAGTCTGCAAATGCCGCATCTGATTTGAAAATCAGAACTGCCTGGGTTCCCTGCTTCCATGAGCCATTCATACCTTCGATGATCTGCGGAGGTGTCACGCCAATTGCCGGAGTGATAACATAATCACATACCGTACATGTCTGAGCTGTTGTGGCCGTCGCTTCAGCTCCCGAAATATGAGCTGCCTCATCTTTCTTTTCGCCGCAAACAGAGCATTCATGCCAATGTCCTGCCGCATCCATAGACCATTCTGTTTTCCATGTATGACCTGCAGCTGGTACGGCAACACTGCCATGATCCTTGATTACTTCCGCACCCGCCTTATCACTGAACCATTCGCCGCAGCTGTCACATATGTAGTAAGCTTTATTTCCATTCTCTGTGCATGTGGCATCCTTTGCGGCTACTTCTCTAAGTTCCGCATCATGAACATGTCCTGGTTCCGGCACCGTCACAATGACTGTACAAGATGCACTGAAACTTCCATCTTCCGTCGTTACTGTAATGACGGCTGTGCCGGCAGCCACCGCTGTGACCTTTCCGGTTTCATCTACTGATGCCACAGACGCATCATCCGAAGTCCACACAACATTTTTATTCGTCGCATTTTCCGGAAGAACTGCCGCAACCAGGTTTTCACTGGCTCCTTCTCCGGTCAATTCCACTTTTTCTTTATTTAAGGTCACGGATGTTACCGGAATCTCAACCGGTGTCTCTCCAGGCGCATTATCCTCAACAAGATATTTTGTCAAATCCGGAATTTCTGTAATAGACCCCCAATAGGTGCCTGTATCCACGTTGTCGCTCTCACCGGCAATATTCTTTCCGTCAATTAAATTACGGTTTGTATTACCGGAAAGAAGAACGCCTTCAGCCATAGCCAGTCCTGCCCCGGTTCCTGCTTTTGGCTGGTAGGAATTACCACCTTCCAGATAAGCATATGCCGTGGAAATCGTTCCATTTCCTGTAACCGCATTTCCGCCGTCATCATAAGTACCTTTACCGCCCACAGCAATGAGTTTTCCTTCACCGGTAATGGCTGCATTATCGAGAATGATCGCCGTACCGCCCACAGAAGTTGTTGCATCATAACCACCGCCGTATACAGCCAGTACAGAACCTTCTGTAATATTTAAAGTTCCATTTTTTACCATCAGTCCGGCCTGTCCTGCATAGCTCTTTCCTGTGGATGCATCTGTACCTGTCGCCGCTTCATCGCCCCGGATGAATACCTGACCTTTGATATTGACATCACCTTCAATCACGACGACCGGATTTGTATTTTTACGTGCTTCATTGCCGTTCGGAATGAAGTTTGTATTTGAATAAATCTTTGAATTTTCCAGTGTGGCGCCATCCTGTAAAATCAACTGTCCATTAATGGATGCACCGTTCAGAAACTCGCCGGAATCTCCATAACCATTGTAATTCATGGAAAATGTTCCGCCGCCGGCCACATCTACGATTCCCTGAACCGTCGAATCTCTGAGAACAAGAGTTCCTCCGTCTTCCACAACAATGCGGACACTGCTCAAAATATCCATATTCACAAAGGTCAGATTGCATCCGTCCGGAATAACGAGCGTCTGGGTTGTTTCGCTGCCCTCCGGAATTGCATATCCTAATTCTCCATAAGTGCCGCTTGTATGAGAACCGTACCATGCCTTGATATCCGCCGGGACAGTTACTACATTATCCGCCGTATCAAAATTTTTCATTGCCCACGGTTCCATATCATACATATACTTTCCATCACTTGTCTGAGTACAATTTTCCAGAGTAAGCTGGTCTTCCAGATATTCCTGACCATCATATATTTTGAAAATCAGTTCATTGCTTGTGGCCGTGCGCCCCTGGTCATCGGTCACTGTCACACTGATTGGATATGTCCCCTTAACAGACGGCGTTCCGGCTAACGTAATGGAACTGTCATAAACGGAATAAACTCCAGCCATTCCGCAGCTGCCATCGAGATTTACCTTTGTATTTTGGGTGTCGATTACGATGCCCGTTTCACTTAATGGCTTCCAATCCTCTTCCGTTGGTTCCCCATCTTTTTCAACAAGTGCCGCTTCCACGATCGCATTACTGTTTTTATTTTCCGTCACACCGGTAGATGCGCCGCTGATTGCATCGTAGCCTTTCTGATTTACAAGTGCCGATTCAAAATAACCAACCAAACGCACATGAAGCATATACGCGTCTCCCGGCTCCTCACTGCCGTCAACCGGTGTTACGCTGACTTCTTTTGCTGCAATTGTCACCTTCAACCGCATATCCTGATAATCCGAATTGATGATTGTCAAAATATCGCCGGATTTAAAAGGCATGCCGCTCATTTTATCAAAATAAATGGCATTGTTTTCTTTATCCAGATAATACTTCATTCCGTTTAAAGCCATCTTATACTCGGTTTCTTCCAGCGCTTCGCCATTACATAAAACAGATGAAATTCCCCGTACAAAGTCATTTCCATCTATTTTAAGTGTAAAATATGTAGAATCAGAAGTGTCTACAGTGACTGACGGTATCCCTGTTTTCTCAAGACCACAAACCGTACATTTTCCATTTTCAAAGTTATGGTCGCCAAGCTCGCCATACTCTTCATGACATATGTCGCACACCGCCTTTTGCTGACAGGTCGCTGTACCGCCCGTGTGGGTATGTTCACCGTCTCCGCCCTGGCTTGTTTTAATCGTGGCAGTACGAGGGTCTTTATTCAATTCCAGAACCAAATCTGCATATCCATCCGCCGAAATCACACACTCCGCTGTATCACCTTCAAATTGCTCGCCAACTAATATATAATTGTTGCTGGCGTCAGCATAAAACGATGTATTTTTCCAGACACTATAGGAACTGCTTCCCTTTTCATAGGATATTCCGCCTACAGTAACAGCACTCACCGCACCCAACCAGTCTGCTGCACCATCCGGAAATGTGATCTTAAAATCTGTTCCAAAATTACTCTCACATTGTTCAATGTTATCCGGTGCTGCCGCCTTTTCTGATTCATAGCCACATACGGTACATTTTCCACCGACCATATTGTGGTCACCAAGCTGACCATATTCTTCACCACATACTTCACACACTGCCTTCTGCTGGCAGGTCGCTGTACCGCCTGTGTGAATATGCTCATCGTCTCCGCCACCCTGGCTTGTTTTGATTGCGGCTGTATGACTTGACTTATTCAGTTCCAGGACCAAATCTGCATAACCATCTGCCGAAATCACACACTCCGCCGTATCGCTGACCGCAGCTTCGCCGATCAATAGGTAATTACTGTACGAATTGGCCCCAACATAAAAGTTGGTATCATTGTTAACACCATAGGAACTGTCCACCTTCGTATACGTCGTTCCTCCCACTGTAACACCGGTCACTGCACTCAGCCACTCTGCCACACTATCCGGAAATGTAATTTTAAAATCATAGCCGAAATTAGATTCACATTGAACAATTTCACTCGGCGGTATTCCTTCAGCCTCTGCCGTAAGCAGCTGCGCAGCGCTGGCAGTAACAACCAAAGCCAACGCCATTAAAAACGCCGATAGCCGCTTTATTAACTTTTTCATAAATTTCCTCCTTTTTATCGCCCTTTGATTAATTAGTCTCAACTAATTCTACCATTCAAACATTTCCGAATCAATGTCACTGTTGATCGGATTTTCTCGTTTACACTTTAGGCAATAAAAGGAAATCCCGTTTAATATTTATAAGTATCCAAAGGGTAGCAAAATTTTATCGTTTTTTTCATAATACTTTCCCCAGTCAAATAGCGGTGTCGCATTATCTTTTTTACCCGAATCTGTGTGAGAAAATTCTTTCAAATTCAACAGGTTCACCATCCACAAAACGATATCGGAATTCCCGAATCTCGTTTACACACTTTGAAACAGCAAATACAAAGGAAAATGTGAATGAATAACCCTTCAATCGGATTTTCCGCAAAAAGTTGGTAATATCAAGCTCAAAACTCACACAATATTGTGGTTGTACACTATCTCTAAACACCTGATAGTGCATACTTCGGTTCCATACGGACAAATCAATTTTCTTCATTTCATTATACCCCCTGCTCCGATTATATCTTTCTATTTATATTATGTCTTTGCGTAAAAAACACCCTGCATTTCTGCAAGGTGCCATTCTTACATTTCCGGCTACATAAGGGGAACAAAAAGCCGTATACAATATTTCAACACTTTTTGAGCCGCACTCATCCTAATTGCGGATTGCTCTAATTTCATGGACTTTTCCATTGTGTTTAAAAAATCATTTTTCATTTCTGGAATAACAGCCGTTCGATACATCCAAACTGCATTCTCATAGTGGTGAACCAGACTCCGATAGTCAAAATTAATTGTTCCTACTACAGCATACTCATCATCCACAATTACATTTTTCGCATGAATGAATCCCGGGGTATATTCATAAATTTTTACACCGCTTTCCAGCAAAGGCGGATAAGAGTTGCGCGTCATAAGCTGAATGATCTTCTTGTCCGGAATATAAGGTGTGATAATCCTCACGTCCACACCTCTTTTTGCCGCGTTCTGGATTGCATTCGTCAGATCATAATCGATAATCAGGTACGGGGTAGTTATATACAAAGATGATTTTGCCTGATTAATCAGGTTCAAAAACACGTTCTTACCCACCGGATTAAAGTAAGCCGGTTTCGGTCCGCTTCCAAACGGGATATAATAACCCTCTCCGCGCTCCGGCAATTTTGGGGGCCGCAAATACCTTTCATAATCACTGAGCGATTCCCGGCAGGTATCCCAATTAATCAGAAACAGACGTGTCATTCCTTTCACAGCGGCTCCTTCCAGACGGATTCCTCCATCTTTCCAATGCCCGTATTTCTGTATCCTGTTAATGTATTCGTCGGCCAAGTTAATCCCGCCTGTATAACCGATTTGCCCGTCAACAATCAACAATTTTCTATGGTCTCTGTTATTATGCATCTCGGACGCGTCAGGACGAAATGGATTGAATTTATAGCATTGTATTCCTGATTCGCGCAGCCTCCTGTCATACTTTCCATCAAGCGTTGCCATGCAGCCAATGTCATCATAAAGCATCCTGACTTCCACTCCGGCCGCTGCCCGCTCCTTCAGAATTTCAAGCATCTGATTCCACATCACGCCTTCTTCCACAATAAAATATTCCAGGAAGATGAAATTCTGCGCCTGTTTTAGGTCTGCGAGCATTTTTTCATACATTTGTTCTCCAAGTGCAAAGTATTCCGAATCTGTATCACTGAAAAGTTCCGCCTGCGGATCGTCGTACAGTATGGCTTTTGCCTTACCTAATGCGAGGGCGGTATCTCCGTCGCTTTCGGAAAATTTATCCACTTTTTTATCAGAGCCCGGCATCACATTCCGCAATTTGATCATGTGCCGTACTTCCCTGTGCGTCAGTTTTTTTTCCGAAAACATAACATACAGAAGGCTTCCCAGTGGCTGTATGAGCAATACAATACTGATTCAGGGGATTTTAAATTCCGGGTTCGTATCGAGATTTAAAATCCAGAGATAGGCAATGAAATTCACAATAAATGCCGCAAGCCATAAAAACTGGGTCAGATCCGTGAGAAAAAGAAATGTTAAAACAATACTGGCAATTTCCGCAAGGATAATAAGTACATTTAATCCATACTTACGCAATATCATTTTTATTTTCATAATATTTCTTATGCCTCCTTGTGTACAACATCATAAACACTCCCATAAAGCTCAATGCCGTTCCCGCTAAAATACCAAATACTCCATCCCAATAGGATTTGTCCGGTAATGCAGTACAGGCGTTCAGAGCAACATGAGCCATAACCGCAGCCGGGATCGCGGCGGCCAGATTCAAAAGTTTTTTCCCGAAGAGCAGCAGGGAAGATTCCTTTTTAGGCACATTTATAAGGCCATATACGGCTACACTTACATCGCAAGTGCATACAAAAGCAATCAATACTCCTTGCCATACCGTATAGCTTACTGCGCTGGGATATAAAACTAATCGTCCCATATACACGCTATATGCGATTCCGGAAAGTGCAATCAAAAGTCCAAAATATCCGAACATGACTGTCTCCGAAGAGATTTTATAACCCTCGTCATAAGAAAACCGGATATAATGATTTTTGGCAATTCCGATCAATGCACTGTATATAGCGCTAAAGCAGAGGAATCCGTTTCCTGTGGCACAGCCGGCTATGAATTTTGATTCAGTAAACAAAAAGTTACCGACCATGCTTATCCACGTATGCAGGTTCTCTTTTTCTTTTGTTGCCGAGCGCAGGGTAATTTTTGATAGCATTACAAAGTTTCTCCGGGTCTTTCCGCATCGCATTTCCTCCTTCTTATGAGGCGGATACGTCCAAGAATCGGAAGGACATATGGATTACTCGAACAAAACCCGCGGAAAAATCCACATACCCCATTTACAGGAGCATATAATGCAAAAGCGGACGCAACCTGCAGTCCTATTACTGTTGGGAGCTTTCCTCTCCAATTATAGCTATCCCAACCGCGGAATAAATTAATGATGCTATCTATGTCAATCAATCCGTTCTGAAACAGTGCGCGGCCGCCAAAATAAAAGATTGCACCGTACAGAAAAAAAGTGATTGTCAGCCAAAGCCCCTGGTTCGCACAGTTACGATGACGGTCATCCTTGAATCCTGTTATAAGCGGCACCCAGAATAATCCCGGGATATACGCAAGTATACAGGAAAACGGCAAGTGACCGAATTTCGGCCTTTCTTCATAACGATAGCCACTTCCGATACTTTTGCCGCATACATGGCAAAACGATGCCCCTTCTTTTAACTTACCACCGCAATTATCGCAAAAATTATTATCCATTTCTCCTCCTATTTGATGATAGCTTTGTCTTCAAAAAACAAAATTGACGAAGGCTGTTCTTCTCTGTGTATCGCCACGGCTCTCAGAAAACCCTGAAACGCCAGATAAATCAGAGCAAGAATAGCAACAAGAAACACAGCCACATAAACGATACTGAAAATGCCGCCTAACAACCCCGGCAAAACGTTCTTTAAGGCTCCTGCAATCTGAATGCGCCAGCACAGGAGACATGCAAGGATCAGTAGCCATAATCCCTGGTTTGCATAGTACCTCGCGTTTTTGTTTTTCTTTGAAACGAAAAACGGCAGCCAGAACAGTACCCCTGTATAAGCCAGTTCACAAAAAAGTTTCTCTTTCGGCTCATTTACAACATCTTCCCTATGGTTATAAAATTGTTCATCGCTTTTTTCTTCAGTAAACTTTCCGCATTTGCTGCAGAAGGTATCTCCATCTTCTAATGGACCGCCGCAATGTCTGCAATATTTCACTCTCATTCGTCTCCTCTCTGCCGGATAGTCTCTCCGGTCAATGCCTTCACAGTTTGCCTGATCAATGATTGTCCGTCTCATCCTCATCGGAATCGGGAAAAACCTCTCTAATATCATCCGAAATTACACTTCCAACATCAGCCATCTTTTTCCCAAAGCTCTTACCGCTTATATCAATGACTTTACCGTCTGTAGTATAAAGTTCTACCTGACAGTCTGTTCCAATCGTAATGAGCGCCGATGTAAGTAAAGCCCATGGCGCTGTCGCCAGCCCAATCACGGTGCCAACAATGCCAATATTCAACGGGATATTAATATAAACATTTCCATCTTTTTTGATCTGGATTTTTGTGATATTTCCCTTTTTCACAAGCTCCTCGATCCATTCAACAGTTTTCTCAACCTCTGCTTTTCTTTCTTCTTCGGCAGTGTCAACGGCTTCTTTTTCGACCTCTGCTCTTCTTTCTTCTTCAATCATAACAATACCATCCTTTCAAATAAGATTTAGTTTCAGTACGTTCAATTTGTTAAAATCTGAATTCATACTACCCTTTGTTTGTTAATGTTGATTTACTCGATTGTTAATGCAGTGTTAAAAACGCTGTTTCAAAAAGACGGCAATGATATGGAAATCTGTTTGTTAACGGGCATAAAAATTTACGCCTTCCGCACAGAAAATGCAGAAGGCGTAAAAATTTTTCCTTTATAAGACAGCGTTTTTAGCTGCTCCGTATTGAAGCGGTATAGATACTCTAAAAGAGGAACCCTCTCCGGGCTTACTGTCCACGAAAATACTTCCATCTGTTAATATCAAAATTTCTTTTACCATAGCCAGCCCTAATCCATTGCCTTTAGTCGCACGAGACGGGTCAGCCTGATAAAATTTATCAAAAATGTGCCTTTTTTCCTTAGAATCCATTCCGCAGCCAGTATCGTTCACCGTAACGACCGCCCTGTTGTCTTCACGTTTTGCGGTTATAGAAACAGTGCCTCCCTGCGGAGTAAACTTAAGCGCATTTGAAATCAGGTTATTCCAGACTATATCAAGTAGCTCCTCATCGCTGCCAACTATGATATTCTGATCAAGATCTGTCTCAAATGAAATTTCTTTTTCCTCCCAGACCTGCTCAAAACCCAACGCACAGCGGCACAGCTGCTCGCTTAGGTTATACGGTTTTGAAGAAACCGCTATTTTCTGATTTTCCAGGCGGCTGATCTGCAGAATATTTGAAACAAGTATGGAAAGACGGTCAGCAGCATCTGCAATTTTAGCGGCATATTCCCGCTGTTCGCTTTCATTCAATTCATTGCTTTGCAGAATTGTGGCGTAATTCTGAATTACCGCAAGGGGCGTTTTCAATTCGTGGGATACATTGGCAATAAAATCCTTTTTCAACATTTCTGTACTGGCAAGCTCGGCGGTCATAGCATTAAAATCCTCGTACAGAAGTTCAAATTCATCCTTTTTCCCGTCACGCCTCAGAGGAGGAATAATCACTGAAAAATCCCCCTGAGATCGGAAGAGCGTCGTGTAG
>CABRLU010000010.1 GCA_902471845.1 uncultured Lachnospiraceae bacterium
CAGAAAAAAAGACAATGATTATTATATTGTCACTGACCGTTGGCAGAAATTTACATCTGTAAAAATGAATCTTGAAACTATGGAAATGCTGTCCCCATACTGCGATGAATTTTTAATTCACGCTGTCGATGTGGAGGGTAAGGCGTCCGGTATCGAAAAGCCATTGGCAAAGCTTCTCGGCAGCTTTACTGCCCGTCCGGTCACCTATGCAGGTGGGGTAGGCTCTTTTGAGGATCTTCGTATATTAAAAGAACTGGGGCAGAACCATATCAATGTGACTATCGGCAGTGCGCTGGATTTGTTCGGCGGTCCGATTCCCTATGAAACTGTCAAATATTTAGGAACGGAAAACGAGGTAGAAGTATGATTAATATAAAAGATGTTATGCCCATCTCTTTTTTAAAAAAAGAGCCCTTCACCGGCAGCTATCAGGGGATGCGCTATCGAATGGAAAAATCAGAAACCCCTCTTGCTGAGGATTCAGAAGAAAAAAAGACGGTTTTAAAAATCTGTATATGGCCTCAACCATTCTGCTTTGACAAAACCGATGAATCCAAAAAAATATGGGAAATCTTTGAATTTTCACCGGATGGCCTGGCCCAGGCCGTCGACTGGCTGAATATGAAATATAAGGATGAAAAAGAACGCTGGAAACGGGATTAATTCCCTGTCCGGCGTTCTTTATGAGGATAAATTTGTCTTTTCTATCATACCATAAAAAAGAAGATTATTACATTTGAAGATAATTTCGCATACTCTTCAGCGCATTTTTTTCAATTCTGGAAATCTGCGCCTGAGATATGGAAAGCTCTGAGGCCACTTCCATCTGGGTCTTCCCCTGATAAAAACGCATTTCGATAATTTTCCGCTCCCTGTCACCAAGTTTATTTATGGCTTCCTGCAAGGCAATATTTTCAACCCAGGCTGCTTCCGTATTTTTCGGGTCTCTGACCTGGTCCATAATACACAGTTTATCGCCGCCCTCCGTATATACCGGCTCATATAAAGATACGGGACTCTGAATCGCATCCATAGCAAAAACAATATCCTCTTTGCTGATGCCGATTTCCCCGGCCACTTCCATGACCGAAGGCTCCCGATTATTCTTTTTAATAAATGCCTCTCTGGCATAAATTGCTTTATAGGCTGTATCCCGCAGAGAACGGCTCACCCGAATACTGTTATTATCTCGAAGATACCTGCGGATTTCACCAATGATCATCGGTACGGCATAGGTCGAGAATTTTACCCCCTGGCTCAAATCAAAATTGTCAATAGCCTTCATCAACCCGATACAGCCGACTTGAAATAAATCATCCGGATTTTCATTGCTGTTGGAAAAACGTTTAATGACACTGAGTACCAGTCGGAGATTTCCCTTGATGTATTCTTCCTTTGCCTCCATATCTCCTGCTTTAATACGTAAAAACAAAGCTTCCTTCTCCTCTTCTTTCAGGAGAGGAAGCTTTGACGTATTAACACCGCATATTTCAACCTTACCCTGAGCCATAATAAGAATCCTCCTTACCACACTTGCTTGTCAACTGAAGTACAGTAAAGATTTTTCACATTATGAAATTTTATTATACGGTTTTCCAAAAAATAAAAAAATTATTGGGGCTTGACAAAAAAGAAAATTTCAACTCATTCTGCTGATTTCTTTTTTTAGTCGATTCATTATTTTCTTTTCCAGACGCGATATATAGGACTGAGAAATGCCGAGCAGATCCGCCACTTCCTTCTGTGTCCGTTCATATCCGTCCTTCGTATTCAGCCCAAACCGCAGCTTAATGATCGTCTGCTCCCTTGGAGAAAGCTTATCAATTGCTTTATTTAAGAGCATTCGGTCTACTTCTCCCTCAATACCCTTATAAATAACATCCTCTTCTGTTCCCAGAATATCTGACAAAAGAAGTTCATTGCCATCCCAGTCGACATTCAGCGGCTCGTCAATAGACACTTCCATACGCGTTTTATTATTTCTCCGCAAATACATTAATATTTCATTTTCAATGCAGCGCGACGCATAAGTCGCCAGCTTGATATTTTTTTCCGGATTAAATGAATTAATCGCTTTAATCAGTCCGATCGTTCCTATAGATATTAAATCCTCCACGCCTATTCCCGTATTGTCAAATTTTCTGGCAATGTAAACAACCAGTCTCAGATTGTGTTCAATCAGTACCGCCCGGCCATCCTTTTCCTTTTCCGTTCCAAGCATTCCTATAGCTTCCGCCTCAGCTTCATTTTCCAATGGCACCGGCAATACATCTGCGCCTCCGATATAAAAAATATCTCCACCACTTTGACGAATCATCTTCTGAGGATTCCGACGCGCCGCGTATCGGAATTTTCCCGGTAATGCTGCACTACATATCATAACTTGCTCCTTCCGCACACATTACTTTTTCAGAATATCCGGATGCACAATAGCACTAAATTCCCCACTTTCACTGAGTTTTCCATGATATATGCCAACAATGCACCCACTCTGCTCATATTTTCGCCCCTGATTTTGAAAAATCAGCTTATCCACCGTAACTCCCAGTAACACTCCATGTTTTTTCCCGATGGAGTGATACGGAATCGCCCGAATCCCCGGAATAACCGTTCCATCCTTCAGGCAGGTCTTTAGACGTCCATATTCCACCAGACAGACCGGTTTTCCGGTCAGTGGTTCATATAAACAATTTCCCGTATCTAAAAGCGCTTTGATGGTCACAATACGTCCGTTCAGATGTATTTGTAAATTTCCACTGCAATTTTTTAATCGATATTCTCTTGTAAAATGGGTGTGGTAGAAAATGATTGGGCACAAGCTTCCGATCAGAAAGAAGCACCCGCATAAAAGAATCTGGTGGTGAACAGATTTTATCGGATGAGAATGTGAGAAAGAAAACCTTATTCTATTTGACAAGCGGTTAATAACGGGTTCAAATCACCTCCTGAAAATGATTGACCCTATTATAACGCAAAGCGGAAAAATATTTTGTCAAACGGTTGTCCCGGTTCCATAAAATGTTTCTCCTGTTTTCGCTAAAGAAGGCAAAAAAGTGTTCTTTTCTAAACCTTGAAACGGTTTTTTCAAAGAACACTTTTTTGTTATTAATGAGGCCCAGTTGTGTCGCGGAATATACAGAACGCTTCTCCGACATTTTTGTGATTTTCGCAGTACTTACCTATATAGACCGACATAAAAAATTCCTCAGGAAACTGTTTTACAATGTTTCCTGAGGAACTTTTCTACTAAATATTATTTCTTCTGTAAGAAGCTTGGAATCTGGATGGTACTTGTACCAACAGTCGCCTCGCTCTTTGTAATCGGTGTTCTCTGAACCGGAGCGGATGTCTTAAAAGAAGATGCACCGCTGTTAAATGCTGGACGCTCATTTGCTTTCTTCATGAAAGTAGAAGTCTGTCCGGCACTTTCCTGTGCTTCCAGGCCAGTTGCGATAACTGTGATGGAACATGTATCCGGTGTGCTTTCATCGTACATCGCACCAAAAATGATATTTGCGGATTCGCCTGCCAGCTCTTCAACATACATAGCAGCTTCGTTTGCTTCAATCAAGCCAATATCACCGGAGATATTAATAACGATATCTGTAGCGCCTTCAATGGTTGTCTCAAGCAATGGACTGGTCGTAGCCTGTTTCACAGCATCCAGAGCCTTTTCATCACCATGGCCTTCACCAATACCGATATGAGCGATACCCTTATCTTTCATGACTGTCTGGATATCTGCAAAGTCAAGGTTGATCAAGCCAGGAACATTGATCAGGTCGGTGATACCCTGAACACCCTGCTGTAATACTTCGTCCGCTTTTTTCAGAGCTTCCGGCATAGAAGTCCGGCGGTCTACGATTTCAAGTAATTTATCATTTGGAATGATAATCAAAGTATCTACATTTTCTTTCAGATTTTCGATACCCATATTGGCATTTACCATTCTCTGTTTTGCTTCAAAACGGAAAGGCTTTGTAACAACACCAACGGTCAGGCATCCCAGGCTCTTTGCAATACCTGCAACTACCGGAGCTGCACCTGTACCTGTGCCGCCGCCCATACCGCAGGTAACAAATACCATATCGGCACCTTCGATCAATTTGGTCAATTCATCTACGCTTTCCTCAGCAGCCTTTGCTCCAACTTCCGGTTTTGCTCCGGCGCCAAGTCCCTTTGTCAGCTTTTCGCCAATCTGAACAAGCTGATTGGCCTTACATAACTGTAAAGCCTGTCTATCTGTATTTACGCCAATGAATTCTACACCGACAATATTTTCTTCGATCATTCGATTTACTGCATTATTTCCGGCACCGCCGACACCAATAACAAGTATTTTAGCTGCTGCATCCATTTCATTTGTTTTTATCTCAAGCAAGGTAGTTCCTCCTTTTAATATTAATATCTTTTTTTCTCAATTTGCACTATCATATTATATAATATAGTTTTTCGTAAAAATAATCAACCGTTTCTTTTAATTTTCTTTTGTAAAAATAATAGAATTTTTTGTCGAATCATAGTTCTCCAGATGTAATATTCCCCGAATTTGGTCTGTTTCCTGCATATTAAGGAGTTCCGGCAGTATATTAGCCAATTCTGCGGCTTTTCCTTCCAACAGAACCGGCGCTCCAAACCCTACCCGGATCGCTTCATTTGTATAGACTGTAAAATATCCATCTTCTCCAATTTCTATCTCTTCTGGAGCAATGTCATGGTCCACAAGCAATTGGCATAATTCTATTATTCCTTTGTAGACTGTCCGATTTTCTATGGATATATTCTGGCCGATCTCCAGGTCGCCGGCCTCGGCACCCGTGATCAGCGGAACTGTATCCCTCCGCTCAGACAATGCCTCCTGAACCACACCATTATCATCAAAGTAGAAATAGGTTTTTCCCTCTTTCAGACATCCAAGAATGTCGGTCTCGCCAACTTCAATACAAATCATATTCCGATTTTCCATCTTCACCTGAACATCTTCCAGAAATGGGATATCTATCACTTTGTATCTTAAATATTTCAAATAACAAATTAGTGTGTTCGGAGCATCTTCAGGAAAGCCAATCAGTGTCTTAATTTCATCAGCCGTATAATTTTTATTGCCGATCACCCGGACTTCTTCCAGACGAAAGCCATAAACCACAGCACCTACGGCTACCGCCAAAATAATAAGTATGCCAGCAATTATTTTCAGTCCGCGATGGCGTTTGGGAGCAGTTTTTCTGTCCCTTTCCTTATCCCAGACGGCTTCCCCTTCTTCATCATTTTCCAATTCCTGTTCTAAATCCTCAAATTCTTCAAACTCTTCAAATTCCTCAAACTCTTCATCCTGATAATAATTCTTATCCACGGTATATCCACCTATTTTCCAATAATCTCACCCTCACGGGTATCCCTGCAATGTCGAATTCTTGCACCAAGTTGTGTCAAATCTTTGCATATATCCTGATAACCACGCTCTACAAAGATGGAGTTTTCGACGATAGTATCACCTTCCGCCATCAGGCCCGCAATTATGAGCGCCGCCCCGCCTCGCAAATCTCTTGCAGATACATGGCAGCCCTTTAATTTCCCGACGCCGCAAATCACAGCCCTGTTATTTTTTATTTGTATATCCGCCCCCATTTTCCGAAGCTCATCAGCCGTCCGGAAACGGTTTTCAAAAATATGCTCATAAATAGTACTTTCCCCCCGGGCTGTAGTAAGAACCGCCATCAGTTGGGACTGCATATCCGTTGGAAACCCCGGAAATGGTTGGGTATGAATATCTTCAATCGCAAAAAGCCTCCGGGCAGATTTGAGGAAGATTCCCCGGTCCGTCATTCGGACCTCACAGCCCATGGCTTCACATAAGTGCAGCAGACAGTGAATATGCTGTTCCGCCACATCAAAAAGTTCAATTTCGCCGCCGCTTCCGGCAGCCGCCAGCAGATAGGTGCCGGCAACAATCCGATCTGTCATGACCGTATATTCAGTATCCCGCAACGGACATTTACCTAAAATGCCGATTCTATCTGTCCCGGCGCCGTAAATGCTTACGCCCATTGCTTCCAGAAAACCGGCAAGGTCTGCCACTTCCGGTTCCTTCGCCGCATTTTGTATCCATGTGATTCCCTCTGCCATCGCCCCGGCCATCATCAGATTCTCCGTCGCTCCGACACTCGGATAAGGCAGCACGATCCGCGCTCCCGATAATCCTCTGGTCTCACAATGAATCTCCGCATCCTGTTCTTCAATATGTACATCCATCTGCTCTAAAGCCTTCAGATGAATATCTACCGGACGTGCTCCTATGGTACAGCCTCCGGGATAATCCAGGACCATACGATGACAGCGTCCCAACACTGCCCCTAAAAGCAGGATAGAAGAACGCATCTTTCCGATACATTCCCGGGAAAGATTTTCCAGATGGATTTCCGACGCATCAATACGAAGCATATCGCCCTGATGAATCACCTCACAGCCAATACTGCGAAGTATTCTTACCATGTATTTTACATCCAGAATATCCGGGCATCCCCGGATGACCGTCACTCCCCGATGTAAAAGTGATGCGGCAATAATAGGCAGAGCCGCATTTTTGGATCCATGCACATGAAGCTGGCCGCTGAGCGGCCTGCCGCCAGATATCAGATAGGATGACACATCAATTACCTCCGAACACAGACTATAACATATTCTATGCGGAAGTCTTTCAAATGTTCCTGTTATCGTTTAAATTTAATGCTCCGCGAGACGCTTAATATTAATCCCACTTCGCAGAGAAGAAAGGTAACCGACGTACCGCCATAACTAATGAACGGCAACGGTACACCCGTATTCGGCAGTGTATTGGTAACAACACCAATATTAATAATGACCTGCAGGCCAATCTGGGCCATAACACCGATAACAATGAGGGCACCATACAGATCCGGTGCATTATTTGCAATAATCATACACCGCCAAAGTAATAAAATAAATAACAAAATAATGGCAATGGCTCCGAACAGTCCCAACTCTTCACAAATAATTGAGAAAATCATATCATTGTGAGCTTCAGGCACATAGGAAAGCTTCTGAATACTCCGCCCAAGACCTTTGCCGAAAACGCCGCCGGAACCAATGGCATAGAGCGCCTGCCGGGTCTGATAACCATACTCGGAAGTCTCCACATGCAGCCAGGCCTCGATTCGGTCCATGCGGTAGGCCGCCACCTGCAGGAAGATAAACATAAAGCCAAGGCCGGCCCCGACAACGCCAAAAAATATTTTATACTGATTGCTTGCAACAAAAATAATAATAAATGAAATTCCCAACAGAATAATTCCCGTACTCAGATTGGATACTGTAACAAGAAGAATCATTGGAAGAGCTAATGCAAAGCATTTGACAACCCCCTGCCAGTTCTTAAGCTGTTTGACCGCCTGACTCGCCACATGGGCAAGAAAAACGATCAGCACGGCCTTTGCTACCTCAGAGGGCTGAAATTGTATCGGTCCGATTCCAATCCATCGACGCTGGCCATGACTGGCAACACCGGATATAAGAACCACAACCAAAAGCAGGTTGATGACAATATAAGCCATCAGCGTAAACCGTTTCCAAAAATGATAAGGAATACGGCTGATCACCGTCATTCCCGTCAATCCGAGAACCGCAAACATGCACTGCCGCTTCAGATAAAAAAAGGAATCTCCGTTATTTACAATCTGAGAATTATAAGCACTCGTACTGTAAATCATCACAAGGCCAAAACAGACCAGGAAGATAACGATGAACAACAGACTGTAATCAAAGTATTTTTCAGTCTTTACCCGGGCCCTTTTCTTTTTTTCTTCAGTTGCTGTCATTTCCCGCGCCAAGTTCATCACCTCTACTCTTTCAAGTTTCAATCTGCCAGTTTATGGACAAATTCTTTAAACATTCGTCCCCGTTCTTCATAGCTCTTAAACATATCCCAACTTGCACAGGCCGGAGAAAGCAATACCGCGTCTCCCCTTTCGGCCTTCTGTGAACAGACCTTTACCGCCTCTTCCAGGCTTTCTGTCATAATGATATTTTCAAATCCATGACGACGGGCGCATTCGGCAATTTTATTTGCTGTTTCTCCGAGAAGCACAAGATAACGCACCTTACCGCCGAAGGCTTCTATCCATTCGTCATAGGTGCTCTGCTTATCATAACCACCGCCGATCAGCAGTGTCGGACGCACCATCGCCTGAACTGCTTTAATAGCCGCATCCGGATTCGTCCCCTTAGAATCATTATAATAGGAAACTCCCTGCTTTTCTGTCACATACTCAATCCGGTGTTCCACACCCATAAATGTGGTAATCGTTTCCCGAATCTTTTCCATCGGTACGCCGACACATCTTGCCATGGCCACAGCCGCCATAATATTTTCCATATTATGAAGCCCGAGAATTTTCAGTCCGCTGGCACTGCAGATAACTTCCAGGTCGCCGTCCTTAGCATAGTAGATTTTCCGGTCATGGAAATAATATCCATTCTCCAAGACCTGGGTACTGGAAAAATAAATCACCTGAGGCACAGCGGTTTCCCCGATGGCCCGGGTCAGTGGGTCATCATAATTAAGAATAACAAAATCCTCAGCCGTCTGGTTTTTCATGATATTCTTTTTAGCATTGACATAACCTTCCATTGTGTGATGACGGTTCAAATGGTCCGGCGTCAGATTCAGAATAGCGCTTACCTTTGGATGAAATTCATCCACTGTTTCCAGCTGGAAACTGGAGGTTTCAGCCACCACATAACCATTATCCGTTGTATCCAGCGCTGCACTGGCATAAGATGTTCCGATATTTCCCACAACATGAACTTCGCTGTAATAGTTTTTCAATATTTCTCCTACCAGTGTGGTCGTCGTCGTCTTTCCATTTGTTCCGGTAATCGCAAGAACGGTTCCCTTTGCAAACTGATCTGCCAGCTCAAGCTCACCCCAGATCAGAACCCCTGCATTCCGCATTCGGTTCACAAAATCCACATCTGTCGGGATTCCCGGGCTTAAAACAGCAATATCCAATGTACGGATAATTTCATCCGTCAACTCGCCAATAATTATTTTTATATCTTTTTTCTCAGGAAGCTTCGCCTGGATTCCCTCGACTGTGAGTTCCGTATTTCCATCGTAAAGAATCAAATCCGCATCCGTTTTCATGAGCAGCCCGGCTGCGCCTATCCCACTGATTCCCGTGCCGGCTACAAGCACTGTCTTATTTCTCAAATCCATATGTATTTCCCTCCCGTTTATCCCGATTTATTTTTTTAAAGTGCTAAAAATCCAATAAGACATAAAATGGCTGTCACAATAGAGAAAACAGCAACAACCTTTGTTTCCGGCCAGCCGCACAATTCAAAATGGTGATGGATCGGCGCCATTTTGAAGAATCGTTTTCCGCCGGTCTTTTTGAAATAGGTCACCTGAATCATAACAGAAATGACCTCGACCAGATAGATCAATCCAAAAATGATGATAAATAACTGCATATTCATCATACTGGCTGTGGCTGCCACAAAGCCGCCCAGAGCCAATGACCCTGTATCTCCCATAAAGACTCTCGCCGGATACACATTAAACAATAAAAATCCCAAAAGACTGCCTGCGACCGCTGCCGTTATCGGTGATAAGCCGCTGTTGATTCCCGCAGACACCACGGTGAGGAACACAGCCACCAACACTGTCACGCTGGAGAGCAGGCCGTCCAGTCCATCTGTGAAATTGGTTCCGTTCACTGTCCCGAGAAATACAATAAACATAAAGATAATGAACAGCCACCATGGCAGATGAATGTATAATCCATTTTCAAAACCTCCGGTAAACGGAATGAGAATTCCGGTACCTGCATCTGTGAAATTCATCAAATAATAGATAAACACACCTGTGATCACGAACTGTCCTGCCATCTTCTGCAGCGGCGTCAGCCCGAGATTCCGTTTTTTGACTACCTTAATGTAGTCATCCATAAAACCAATAATGCCAAATCCCAGTGTGGAAAAAGCCACCGGAATAATAGCCGGATAATCTTTCATATAAAACAGTGATGTGACAATCACACTGACAATAAAAATGACACCGCCCATGGTCGGAGTTCCTGACTTTTTCTGATGGGCTTTTGGCCCCTCATCACGGATAAACTGTCCGAATTTTAATTTTTGAAGAAATGGAATGACTACAGGGCACAACAGTGCGCTGATCACAAAAGCAATGATTGCCGGTAACACAATTGTATATTTCATAATTACACCTCTCGTTGAATTCTTTCGTATTCTGTCCAAATTAAGAATTATAATACCTTACCTTTTCCTTGTAAAGCCTTTCAGGACAAATCGTCCCCTGTTTCTTCCTGTTTATCCTCAGGAAACAGATAAGGCAGCACCATTTCATAAATTTCACTCATCACAGGCGCTGCGATCGTACCGCCATAATAGGTCCCCACCGGCTCATCAATCAAAATGATACCGATAATCTTCGGATCTTCCACTGGTGAAAATCCGATAAAGGAAGCAATATACTTCCCGGAACCCCTAGGCAATTTCTGGGATGTCGCTGTTTTTCCTCCGATATCATATCCGGTTACCTGGCCGTTTTTTCCGGTACCCTCGGATACGACCAATCCAAGCAATTCTTTCATCGTCTCCGATGTTTCTTTGCTGATCGCTCCGCTTTTTACCGGATAATCGAAAACCGTCCGGGTATTTCCTTCCCCATCGGTCGTATACATACCCAAATGGGGAGTTACCAGGTTTCCTCCGTTAATGACTGCGCTCACCGCCCGCAGAAGCTGCAGAGGCGTAATCTGAAAGGACTGACCAAAGGATATGGTCGCCAGTTCCACAGCGCCGACATTTTCTATCTTATGCATGATAGAGGTAGCTTCTCCCGGAAGATCTACCCCGGTCTTTTCAAACAGACCAAGCCTTTCAAAATATTCATACAGGCCTTCAATCCCTACCCGGGCTCCCACATCCATAAATACTGGATTGCAGGAATTCATAAACCCCTGAGTAAAGGTTTCACTTCCATGACCACCCGTCTTATGACACCGTATTTTCCGGTCCGCCACAATCCGAAATCCGGGACATGAAAATGTATCATTTAAGGTTACCACATTTTTTTCCAGAGCCGATGTGGCCGTAATGATCTTAAATGTGGAACCGGGTTCATATGTATCATTAATGCAGCCATTACGCCACATTTGATTCAGTAAATCCTGAGTATTAACGCCTCCATCATCTGTAATGGATTCAATCAGCGTAAAGGGTTCATTCAGGTTGAATTCCGGTACATTGACCATAGCATAAATCTCGCCATTCTGTGGATTCATAAGAATGACGGAAACGCTTTTTGCCTCTTTCTGCTTCATGACTTTTTCAGCCACCTGAGTGACATAGGATTGAATATTATAATCCAGACTCAAGTGAAGACTCTCGCCCATCACCGGGTCCACCCGGGTCTCCGCACTGTTTTCTACTTCGATTCCCCGGACATCCGTCACCGTCAGAATACGTCCTTCTTCTCCCTGAAGATAATCATCATACATGACTTCCAGGCCGATAATCCCCTGATTATCGCCGCCGGTAAATCCAATGGTTTTTGCTGCCAGTGCATCAAATGGATAATATCTGGAATAATCCTCATCTACCATGACACCGGCCAGCTTATAGCTTCGAATCAGATCACCGGTTTCCTTCGGAACATTTGATCGGATTCTCTCAATGGAAGATACTTTTTCCACCCGCTTCCGGACCGTTTCTTCATCCAGCTCCAGCGTTTCAGACAATACCTGAATGACTGCCTCCGGATCTGTAATCTGATTGTGAATGACGGAGATTGTACATACCGACTGGTTTGTAGCCAGAGCCACACCATTTCTGTCGTAAATAATCCCTCGCTCCGCTTTAATTACCCGCTCCCTTTCATGCAGATCATCTGCCCGCTCTTTATAATGTTGGGAACGATTGACCATAATGTACCACATGCGGGCGAGGAGCACTGCCAGCAAAAATATCAGCAGCAGCAGGACAAACAGCATTTTTCTGCGTTGATAGGTTTTTGTTGTTTCCATGAAACATAAAACCTTCCCACGGATATTTAGTATACTATATTAATATTCTTCGGTGTTTATACCATTCAGCTCTATTTATTCCGTCGGTTCACCCCAGTAATACTCTCCGGTGATATCATCATAACCATCGCCATCTTCATCCACTATTGCGTTACTCTCTGTATCTCCATTTTCAATTGGTGTACCGTCATCATTTGTTTCCGGCTCAGCACCCCACTGATAATTTCCCGGATCGCCGCCGGTCTCTTCCCCGCCTTCGCCATTATTCGGGAATATCTGAAGATATGGAAGGACCTCTCTTAAAATGTCACCGGCCATCTTTGTTGGAGCACTGCTGTCTTCCTGATTATCCTGAAGCTCATCAATAACAACATATACAACGACCTGCGGATCTTCTACCGGTGCAAACCCAATAAAGGATACGACGTATTTTCCGGTACCACGCGGTACTTTTTCTGCCGTACCGGTTTTACCGCCGATGGTATAACCGTCAACTCTGGCCGCTGTACCCGTGGTATACACACCATCATCAGCAACGGTCTGATACATAGCTTCCTTCAGCCAGTCACAGGTTTCTTTTGAAAGGGTATTGCGCACAAGTACTTTGTCAAAGGACTTCACTACATGACCGCTTTCTGTTGTAATTTCCTTAACCACATGGGGCTGATAATAGTGTCCTCCATTTACAATCGATGAAAAAGCCGCAACCATCTGAACCATCGTCAGGTTAAAGCCCTGTCCAAAAGCAATGGTCGCCAGCTCAAAGCTTCCCATCGTGGATTCATTAAACACCAGACTTTCTGCTCCGGCTTCTCCCGGCAGATCAATTCCCGTCACCTGACCAAAGCCATACAAACGGTGGTATTTCAGCATATCTGTTGTTCCAATCCGATTTCCGATCTGCATCAGAGCATCATTACAAGACCACATGATTGCTTCCTGAAGCGTCGTCGCTCCATGTCCATAAATGTTATGACATGGAATATGCTGCGTACCCACGCCATCAAAAAGATCTTCTCCGCCATCGCATAAAAAGCTGTCCCCGGTGGAAACTTTATTCTCATCCAGTGCCGCGCCAATCGTCAATGGTTTTATCGTTGAACCAGCCTCAAATGTATCGCTGACACAGAAATTCCGCCATATATCATAAAGGGCATTTGTTTCTTCGGCATCGCTGAGATTTTCAATTTCTTCTTCACTATAATATGCTGACAAATCCCTCGGTGAATTCAGATTAAAGGTCGGTGAATCAGCCATTGCCAGAATTTCTCCCGTATTCGGATTCGCCACAATGACACCCGTATGCTTGCTTCCCCTTTCCTGAGCCAGCTGTGCCACATATTTTTCCACAATTCGCTGGATATTCAAGTCAATGGTGGAGACCACATTATAACCATTGATTGCCGCCACCGTTGTCCGCTCAAAATCAGATTCTTCCGACAGATATCCATATTCCCGACCATTGGTTCCATTCAGCATGTCATTGTAATAACCTTCCAGCCCCCAGGTTCCCTGATTACCGCTGACTGTAAAACCAATCAGGGAAGCAGCCAGCGAATCATAAGGATATTGCCGCAGATATTCCTCTTCAAACCAGATGCCTTTAACCAGTGCACTGTCCTCCTGATCCTGCTCATCCTCCGAATTCATAAAATCCTGATAAGCCTTCACCGTATCATAATCCAGTTTCTTAGCCAAAACGACATAACGGCTGTCCGGATTTTCATCCAGCACCTCATAAACTTTTGCTTTATCGATACCGAAATAATCTTCAATAGCTTCTGCTGTCGGTTTCTCACAGTCACCATTGGAATTTAATACAACATATGGGTCCAGCACCAGGTTATATACCTTTTCACTGGTTGCCAGAACCGTTCCGTTTCTATCCTTAATGTCTCCCCTCTTAAAGGGAATACTTTTACTGTCATAATCCATCTGCGCCATAACGATCCGCGCATATGTATCGCTGCTGGATAAATTAATATACAGCAATCGCCCGATTAAAACACAAATAAACAGGAGCAGCACAGCAAAAACAATGAGCAATTTCTTTCGATTGTTGTTGCCAAACTTTTTTTCCTGTTTCTTTCGTTTTTTTCTTATAGGTCGCTCCGGGAATTGATATTGCTTCGCCAAGATGTCACACCGCCTATCTATCTAAGTAAAAGCCCCCAGTAAGCTGAGGGCTTTCATGTTCTAGTCATCCGCCGGGATCTGTCGATATTGCTTGACATAATCCTGATTATCGTTGGAATAATAATGGATCTGCCCTTCCGTAATAGCCGTCATACCAAATTCACCGACGGCCCGCTGATACACTTCTGACAAATCAACCGCACTGTTAATACGTTCTTCCATCGCCACATTTTCATTTGTAATGGTACTCAATTCAGATTTCAAATCGGCTACCTGCTCACTTGTACGAAGAACCTCATTTTGAAGGCTCAAATAAAAGACACAGGCTGCCACTGTCACAACGACAGAAAAAATCAAAAACAATGTATAGGTCAGATTCAGGCGTAATGCGCGCTCCTGATTTTTACGTGCTATTTCTTTTTTCCTGCGTTTCTCCGCATTACGACGGCGTTCTTCTGCAGTCAGTCGCCGCTGTCCGGCTGCACGTTTCTCCACAGTCTGTCGCCGCTGTCCGGCTGAATGTTCCTCCGGCGCCGTCTCCAATTTACGAACGGTGCTGCCTTCGACATAATATCCTGTCTGCCGCATCTGCTGTCGTCTTCTTCTGTTGTCCGGCATAATCACCGCCCCTTTCCTGAATTATCTGCGTTCAAAAACACGCAGCTTTGCACTCTTTGATCTTGGATTCATCTCCAGTTCTTCCTCTGACGGAAGAATCGGTTTTCGTGTGACTACTTTTCCCAGAGATTTTTTTCCGCAGACACACGTTGGAAAATTCGGAGGGCATTCACATGGATTCTCACATTTACGGAAAATGTTTTTCACAATCCGGTCTTCCAGAGAATGGAAGGTAATAATACAAATTCTTCCATCTTTGTCAAGAAGTTCCACCATTTCATTCAAATGGCCTCGAAGCACTTCCAGCTCCTGATTCAGTTCAATCCGAATCGCCTGAAAGGTCCGCTTGGCCGGATGTCCGCCTACAGCCCGGAATTTCATCGGAATCGCTGCCTTAATGATCTCTGTCAACTCATCCGTTGTTTCCACCGGCTTGTCCGCTCTCGCGCGGACAATATGCTTTGCAATATTTTTTGCAAATTTATCTTCACCGTAATCCCGGATCATCCGGTATAATTCCATCTCACTGTAACCATTGACAATGTCCCTGGCCGTCTTCTCCTGCCGCTGGTCCATACGCATGTCCAGCGGTGCATTCTCTCTGTAACTGAATCCCCGCTCTGCTGTGTCCAGCTGATAGGAGGATACACCCAAATCCAGAACAATGCCATTTACCCTGGAAACTCCAAGGTCGCTTAATACCTGTTTCATGTCACTGTAATTGCTTCGCACAATCGTGACTTTATCTCCAAAAGGTCTCAACCGTTCTCCTGCGGCTTCGATAGCTGCCGCATCCTGGTCAATCCCAATAAAATGTCCTTTTTCACTAAGCCGGTTGCACACCTGAAAGGCATGTCCTCCGCCTCCGAGGGTTCCATCGACATAAATGCCGTCCGGCTGAATATTTAAATTATCAATCGTTTCCTCCAGCAAAACAGATTGGTGCTTGAAATTCAATCGTACCACCTCTTTCTTTTGCTGCTATAAAGAAATTCCGATGTCTTCCATATGCTGAGCGATATCATCCATATCGTCCACATCCACATCGTTGATCTCTTCCCACTTGTCCTTACTCCAAATCTCAATACGATTGGAGACACCGACTAAAACGGCCTCTTTTTCAAGCTTTGCAAATTCTCTTAAATTGGCCGGAATCAAAATACGGCCCTGCTTGTCAATTTCACATTCGGAAGCTCCCGCCAGAAAAAACCGGCTGAACTTACGGGCATCTTTATTGGTCATCGGAAGCTCATGAATCTTGCTTGTAAAGCTTTCCCACTCTTCCGTAGGATACACAGAGAGACAGCCATCCAGCCCCTTCGTCAGAAAAAATCTTTCACCCAGAGATTCTCTCAATTTGGAAGGAACGATCAGTCTGCCTTTAGCATCTAACGTATGATTATATTCACCAATAAACATACAGACCACCCGTCTCTCACTTTTGGCTCCTATGGAAACCAATTTTCACCACTTTGTTTCACTTTCTCCCACTTGTATTTTTATTCTATATTATTTGGTTTCAGATAGCAATACCAATTTTGGTTTTTTCAAAAAAATTTCATTCTTTTTTAATACATTATGAATCGTATGGTTTTTTTCTAAAATATATGATAAAATGGGTGAGAATGTGAAAAAAAGCGGCATTCCACTGCCGCTTTTATATAAGAAAGGACGTATGAATATGAAATTAGGTATTGTTGGTCTCCCGAATGTGGGTAAAAGTACCCTCTTCAATTCCTTAACAAAAGCCGGCGCTGAATCTGCCAACTATCCATTCTGTACGATCGACCCAAATGTGGGGATTGTTTCCGTGCCGGACCACCGTCTGGATGTCCTGGCTGATCTTTATGATTCAGCTAAAATTGTCCCGGCCGTCATTGAATTTGTCGATATTGCCGGTCTGGTGAAAGGGGCCTCCAAAGGCGAAGGTCTCGGAAATCAGTTTCTCTCTAACATCCGCGAGGTTGATGCCATCGTCCATGTTGTCCGCTGTTTTGAAAATGACAATATTGTTCATGTGGATGGAAGCATCAATCCATTAAGAGATATCGAGACTATCAACCTGGAATTAATCTTCTCCGATATTGAAATTATGGAACGCCGCTATGCCAAAGTGAGCAAAGGTGCCCGCAATGATAAAGCCCTCGCCAAAGAGGCCGACCTTGTTAAACGGATTATCGCCCATCTCGAAGACGGCAAAATGGCCCGCTCTCTTGAAATTGACGACGAAGAAGAACAGGCTCTTTTGCAAAGTTTCAATCTTCTTACAGGCAAACCAGTCATTTATGCGGCTAATGTTTCGGAAGACGACCTGGCCGATGACGCTGCCGGCAATGAATTCGTTGCTTCCGTTCGTGAATATGCAGCTTCGGAAGGTTCCGAAGTCTTTGTCATCTGCGCCCAGATTGAGCAGGAAATCGCTGAGCTGGACGATGATGAAAAGAAAATGTTTCTTGAAGATCTGGGCCTTTCCGAATCCGGTCTGGAAAAGCTTATCAAAGCCAGTTATCGTCTGCTCGGCCTGATCAGTTATCTGACCGCCGGACCGACCGAATCCCGTGCATGGACCATTAAAAACGGTACCAAAGCACCTCAGGCTGCCGGAAAGATTCATTCCGATTTTGAACGCGGATTTATCAAAGCCGAAGTTGTCAGCTATGACGATCTGATGGCCTGCGGCACTTACAACGCTGCCAAAGAAAAAGGACTTGTCCGCATGGAAGGCAAAGAATACGTGGTTAAAGACGGAGACGTCGTCCTTTTCCGCTTTAATGTCTGAAAATATATATCAAGCAGATATATCAAAAGTGGCTGTCGCACGATTTTAGTGTTACAGCCACTTTTATTATCATCTGTTTACTTTTTTTCTTCATTCAAATATAATGTAAATATACAAATGAATAAATAAACCACCGCCTGTATTCAATCTATACAATTATATCAAATACAGGCGGTGTACTTTACTCATTGGCAGAAACCGTTTCCTGATGTTTATATACCTGCAAAACAGCTTCTTTTATACAGTCTATATACGCTTTAGTGCCTTCGGAAGATAAATGGGTTTCGTCTTCAACGAAATACTCACTATGACCCTCACTTGCTTTGTACCAATCGACAAGATAGGTATTGTCCGTAGATTCTACAAATTCATATATTTCTTTATTATTCGATTCCTCCCAGGTTACATATGGTGCTCTGGCTGTGACAATAAAAAACGGCATCTCCGGTCCGATCATTTCTCTTAACGTTCCAAGGGAATCATATAGAAGTCCATTGGTACTAAGCGCAAAAATCACACCATCCCCATCCCATCCATTTTCCACATAAGAAGTATAAATGCCAAAACTTTCGTCCGAATATCTGCTGACCGCCGCATCACTGATACTCTTTGGAAAAACATTATAAAATTCATCCGTAGCACCAAGTGCAACTGAATCTCCAATGAGCAATATATCGATACTCTCCAGAATTTCTTCATCAGTCTTTGGATACTCTTTACTGCTGTTTTCTTCACTCTCTTCGTTTTTTAACTGCTGTATTTTCTGGTCTGTAATCGCACTTGCATTTTGAGCCTGCTTTTCCAGTTCTTCAATATTATTCAATGTATTTTCCCGCGGTACAAACGCAACGCACAGTATAACGCCCAGACCTAATACAGCAGTGGCACAGACAGCCTTAATACTCTTTTTTACAACCCGATTCCGTTTTCTGCGCTGTCTCTGTGTTTCAGGGCTGCTGTTTATTATACGAATGCTTCGAATGATTGCTCCGCGGCGTATCGGTATCTCTATATAATAATAAGATAAAACAGAAATTATAGTTGTCAACAAAATTTCTATCAACATAATCCACCATGCAGACTTCTTACCGTTACTGAACAAAAGAATTATCGGATAATGCCATAAATATATGCCGTAAGAACGGTCAGCCACCCATTTTAAAGGGTATGGACTTAATATCTTTCCCAGGATACTATCTTCATTTAAAACCGCAAAAATCACCAGAACGGTCAGCAAGGATACGAGTACCTGTCCGCCTCTATACAAGAAACTGCTATGTCCTTCAACTTTGATCATCATATAAAAAAGACCTATGAGGGAAAATGCACCGATCACGTCAAGCAAAACGGCCGGTATTCTTTTTTTCCATTGATCCGTTTGGGTCAGAATCGCCAAAGCCGACCCAAACAATAAAGAAAATGCTCTTGTATCTGTTCCGTAATAAACCCTGCTAGGGTCCTTGGACGGATCAAATAATATCCACATTAATGCGGCCGATATAATTGCCAATGCAACGGTTACTCTGATAAATAGATTCTTCTCATTCTTAAATCGGGCAAGAAAAATAAGCAGCAAAGGATAGAGTATATAAAATTGAGTTTCAACTGCCAGTGACCAGCAATGGGTAAATGGTGACGGTACACCGGCATTTTCAAAATAAGAAACATTATTAAATATCTGCCACCAGTTGTTATAACCAAAAATCACCGAAAGCAAATCGGAACAGGCTTTTGTGAACAGCACTCTGTTGAATACAGCGCTTATTAATATAAAAAACATCGCCATCGTTAAAATGGCCGGAAGCAATCTTCGGATACGCCGAATCCAAAAATTTTTAAGGTTAATTGTATTTGTCTTTTCTATTTCCGGCAATAAACTGCGCGTGATCAAAAAGCCGGATAAGACCAGAAATACAGTTACTCCAAGAAACCCGCCATTTGCAAATGGCAATTTAAGATGATACGCAAACACCATCAAAACGGCAATCGCTCTCAATCCATCGATACCCGCTATATATTTTTTCTCTTTTTTCATTCGTTTTCCCTCTCTCATTTTCTCTTCAAACGTTCTCCTGAGTTCACACGCGCCGTTGTATCTACCTGCGAATAGGTTGCAACGCCGCCGATAGCGATGACGCCGCCAATGATGACCAATATTCCCGGAATCTCCCCAAAAATAAAGAAACCAAAAAGAGACGAGAAGAAGGACTCCATCAATTTTACAGTCGATATATAGGAAGCACTGAGATATTTCAGTCCCCAACTATAAACACTGTGCCCCAAAAAAGTACAGAAAATCGTCATCCCGAAAGCAGCACCGTAATTCACCAGCCCATAACCGGTAAAATCTGTCCCCGAAATAATCATCGCAATACAGACGGTCAAGCAGGCAAATCCATATACAAAACAGGTATAGACCGAAGTGGATATATGCGTCCTGCAGGACCTTCCAAACAACGTATAGGCCGATGCGAAAAAAGCGCCGAGCAACGCAAGAATATCTCCAAAAATCACATTGCTCCCACTGCCCATATCAGAAACAGCAATTAAGACCGTGCCGAGAAAGACAGCACCAATCCCCAGTATTCCTTTCACAGGAATCCTTTCCCCACACCATAAAACCAAAGTCAGGGAGACAATAAATGCCTCCATATTAACAAGGACAACGGAAGCGGCGATACTGGTATATTTAAGCGATTCAAAAAACACGGTGAAATGCAGGCCGAGAAACAGGCCGCCGCAGGCACAGAAGAGAACATCCCTCATCTTTAGTTTCTTTATTTCATCACGAAATTTTACCAGGAGTACCGGCAATAAAATCAGTACAGCAAAAAGCATTCGGTAAAACACAAGAACAATGGACGGTGCCGATGCCATGCGGACAAAAATAGCCGACATGGCAATGCTCACCGTTCCCAAAATCATTCCAAATTTTTTCATCGTTCTAATCTCTGGATAAAATCATCCATGCCAATCCTTCCTCTATAGTAATCCGTCCCTCTTCGGCAATAAGTTCATTACTCACACAAAGGCTTTCCCCAAAATGGGTATTGGCCCGGTTCAGAGGATATTTAAATCCTTCCAGAGTGATTCCTGATAAATCCATGGTTGCCGGAACGAGGGACATATATTTCCCAAAGATTCCCTCTTTTTTCAGCTCACAGCCTCTCTGAATCATCTGAATCTGATTGTTTTTGTCAATCAATATTCCCTGAACACCAGCCTCCATAATATTTTTAAGCATCTGAAGATTCGCCAGCACATGATCCAGACGGCTTCCCGTGCCACCTAAAATATGAAGAATCTTCTCGTCAGCCGATTCAGGCGCCTTGCACGGACAACCGCTGACCGAAATCTCACCGCGGGGATTCTCAGCAAACAGCTTCAGAGCCAGCTTTACCGCAATATCGGTGTCCGTATAATCCTTCTCAGGAATAAACTGATGCACACAGATATCCTCCCGATGAATATATTTTTCCAATATTTCACTATCAATGGTATCAAAATCACCGACCAGATGAGTAATATCCATTCCGGCTCTGTCGGCAAAGGCCAGGCCGCCGTCCACAGCGATTACTTCATCATATTTATTTTTTTTCAAAAAAGAGAAGGCAAAATCGTCATCGATATTGCCTCCTGTAATAATCAATACTTTCATTCGTATTTTTTAAATACCTCCAGAAATCCTTTGACATTATCTTCCACGGAACCTTTATAGACTGCTGAACCCGCAACAAAAATATTGGCTCCGGCTTCAATGAGCATCTCCACATTATCCAGCGTCACACCGCCGTCTACTTCAATATCCACATTCAAATTTCGATCTGAAATCATCTGACGCAGCCGCCGTACTTTATCCGTTGTTGTTTCAATGTATTTCTGACCGCCAAAACCCGGATTGACACTCATCAGAAGAACCATATCCACTTCCGGCAAAATCTCTTCGATTGCTGAAAGGGAGGTGGCCGGATTTAAAACCACACCGGCTTTAATACCATAACTTTTAATGACCTGAATCGTCCGGTGGAGATGTTTGCAGGCTTCTGCGTGGACCGTGATCATATCCGCTCCCGCATCCACGAACTCTTTAATGAACCGCACCGGTTCATCAATCATCAAATGAACATCAAATACCTTATCCGTCACCGGCCGGATGGCCTGGATCACCGGCATTCCAAATGAAATATTCGGCACAAACTGTCCGTCCATCACATCAATATGAATATATTCGGCGCCGGCCTGAGCAGCTCTCGCCACATCCTGGCCCAGATTTGCAAAATTCGCCGATAAAATCGATGGAGATAAAATCAACATCGTCAATACCTCCTCTGTTCTTTCAACTCCTGATACATCTGCGCATAGCTGTCATAGCGCACCCGACTGATCTTTCCTTCTTCCAGTGCCCGTTTCACACCGCAATCCGGTTCATTCAAATGATTGCAGCCTGCGAAACGGCATTCTTCTTCATAAGAAAGAAACTCAGGAAAATAGAGTTTTAATGTCTCGTCTGTAAAATCATTTAAATAAAGAGAGCTAAATCCCGGTGTATCAAAAAGGTAGGTTTCCTCACCGAGATAAAACAGTTCTGAATGACGGGTCGTATGCCGTCCCCGCTTAATCTTTTCGCTGACTGCTCCGGTCTCCATTCCGGCCTCCGGCAAAAGCCAATTCATCAAAGACGACTTTCCCACTCCGGACGGCCCGGCCAGGACTGTCGTCTTTCCATTAAGCATAGTTTTTAATCCTTCCATCTCCAGAGACTCTTTCACACTGACAAAAAGCATCGGATACCCACAGGCACGATAAATGCTTTCCAGCTCTTCCCGCCTGGACCTGTCGATCAGGTCGCATTTATTAAAGCCAATGACCGTCGGGATGTGCTTATAGGTCATCTGAACCAGAAATCGATCTAAAAGTCCCAGATTCGGCTCCGGCTGAGCAGCAGCAAAAAATACCAATGCCTGGTCGATATTAGCCACCGCCGGCCGAATCAATTCATTTTTCCGGGGCAAAATATCCCGGATATTTCCTTTTTTATCCGTCTCATCAAGAATATCAATCTCCACATTGTCGCCCACCAGCGGTTTTACTTTCCGGTTTCTGAAAATTCCCTTTGCCTTACATTCATAAATCCCCTGGTGTTCGATATGGATATAATAGAATCCGCCGATTCCTTTAATAATCTTTCCCTGCATAGACGCCTCGACTAACTAAAATAAATCGAATAAGATGCAAACTGAACGCTTTCAACATAGGCACGTACCGTCGCGGAGGTTCCAAGTTCACCGCTCACTGTCATACCCCATCCGGACTCATAAGCATCTGAAGAACTGCAGTATGCCGTATATAGTGTCTCAACCCTGCCGTCAGCATATTCTATCTGAATGGTTACCGTACCTGAATCGAATGCGGCCTGATTGCCAATATCATGGCCAAACGGATTGTCGCCCGGCATATAAACAGATGCACTGCCCATTGCCGGTTCCGTTTCCTTCGGGCCTGTACTTATGACAAGATCCACATAGGTTCCCTTATCCACCTGAGAATTGGCATCCACGCCCTGCTGGATGACATTTCCTTCCGCTATACTATCGCTGTAATCATAGGTTACATTACCCACCTGAAGATTTGCATTTGAAAGAGCGGATACAGCATCATCATAACTCTTATTAACAAGATACGGAACCGTTGTTTTTCCTCTGCCTTTGCTGACCGTCAAGGTTACTGTTGTGCCAAGTTTTACCTTTTCTCCGGATACCGGAGAGGTTTTGATGACATGATTCTCTTCTACGGAATCATCCTCTACGTTTTCTACCTTCACCTTCAGGCCCATGCCTTCCAACTGGGATTTCGCTGCTTCCAGCGACATATTGACCACATCCGGCATATCCGCAGATTCATTGCCCTTGCTGACAAATAAAGTGATAATTGTTCCTTTATCGACCTTTGCTCCGGCCGCCGGTGTTGAACTGATAACAATACCCTTCTCTACAGAGTCATCTTCCTTTTCCTGAATTTTGTAATCCAGTTCATTTTCCTGAAGAAGTGAAATCGCTTCATCCTGAGTCTTTCCGGCACAATCCGGCACCGCGATCTGACTGCTGTCCGTCGTGATATTCCCCGATGTACGGGTTGATTTTGTCGACTTTCCAATACCGCCGAACAGGCCGCCGGCCCGTCCGATCAGGAAGAAAATAACAATCACGATAATTACCGCACCTACGATACCAAAAATGGTCATTGTCTTATCCAGTGCCGGATTCACATCGTCTTCATCCTCATCATCTTCTTCGATCACAGGCTCCGGTTTCTTTGGCTTTGGTTTCTTACGCTCATGATGATTATCATATTCTTCATATTCTTTACGCTCTTCTTCCAGCTGACGGCGGCGCCGTTCTTCCGGTGTCAGCCGTTCCGCCCGTCTGGCCGGTTCCCTGTCTTTATGAAGGGACGCGTTGCGAAGTTTCTGTACATCATTTTCATCCATGACCACCGTCGTACTTTCGCCCACACCGCCGGACGGCGATACCGCACCGATCACCACATAATTACCATCCGGTTCTGCCAGAGCCCGGCGCAGGTCCATAATCAGCTCTTTTGCAGAACTGTAACGCAAATCCGGCTTTTTCTGAGTACATTTGAGAATAATACGTTCCACACTCCGCGGAATATCCGGATTCAACTGTCTCGGCGGTATCATATTGCCCTGAATATGCTGAAGGGCTACAGATACATTATTCTCGCCGTCATAAGGCACTTTTCCGGTGACCATCTCATACATTGTGATACCTAAAGAATAGATATCACTTTTTTCATCACTATAACCGCCTCTGGCCTGCTCCGGTGAAATATAATGTACTGAACCGGCCGCATTGGTCGTCACTGTCGTCGAATCTGCCGCCTTGGCAATACCAAAGTCTGTCACCTTTACTTTACCGTCTCTGGACATGATGACATTCTGCGGCTTTATATCTCTATGAATAATCCGGTTGGCATGGGCAGCTCCCATACCGGAAGCAATCTGAACGGAAATGTTCAAAACTTCCCGGATATCAAGTTTTCCTTTTCTTTCAATATAATGTTTCAGAGTGATTCCCTGAACCAGTTCCATAACAATATAATAAATCCCGTCTTCCTCACCAACATCATAGACATTGACAATATTCGGATGGGATAACCCGGCAGCTGACTGAGCTTCCACCCGGAATTTTTTTACAAATGTAGCGTCCGCACTGAATTCCGGTTTCAAAACCTTCACAGCGACAAAACGATTTAATTTCTGGTCTTTGGCTTTATACACATTCGACATGCCGCCGGCGCCGATTCTGCCGACAATCTCATATCTTCCCGCCAAAAGCGTCCCTGCTGTTAACATCTATTCACCTCCACATCAAAAGGGTCAATAACAATGACTGCAATATTATCTAAACCGCCGTTATGCTTGGCTTCATCGATCAATTCATCGACCACATCGCCAATATATGTATTCTTTACAATATCAAACAGCATATCATCTTCAACCATATTTGAGAGTCCATCCGAACACATGAGAATCTGGTCGCCCCGTTCCAGGTCCACCTCAAAGAAGTCGACCTTGGCATTCTCTGCTGCTCCAACAGCCCTCGTGATAATATTTTTATCCGGATGATTTCTGGCCTGTTCCTTTGTCAGTTCACCGGCTCTCACAAGTGTTGCAACAAAGGAGTGATCCTCTGTTACCTGATTAATCTCTTTATCAAGAAGATAGAGACGACTGTCTCCGATATTTCCCACAAAAAGCTGATCATCCTCAATATAGGCTACGACCATCGTCGTCCCCATACCTCTCAAAGATTCATCTTCGGCCGCCTTCTCAATCAGTTTACGATTGGCATATTTCACGCCCTCATCCACCATACGAATTAAAGCGTCCGGTTTTGAAGTTTTTATATATTTTAAAAAACATTCTACGGCATATCGTGACGCAAAATCACCCGCATTATGGCCGCCCATGCCGTCTGCCACAATGAACAGATTCGGGAAAGCGCCCACCGGTGTCTGAGAATAATATATAAAATCCTGATTTACTTTCCGGACCAGACCTACGTCTGTTTTTCCATATACCCGCATTCTATACCTCCTTTTTTCCAGTCTGAGTCATATATCTGCGGCGTAACTGGCCACAGGCTGCCTGTATATCCCGACCCATTTCTCTTCTTATAGTAACATTTCCCCCATATTTTTCAAGATTATTTTTGAAATTCACAATGGATTTCCTGTCAGACTGGATATAATCCCGCTCCTCCACCGGATTAATCGGAATCAGATTCACATGCCACATGAATCCCTTTAAAAGATGTGCCAACGCTCTGGCATCCTCCGGCGAATCATTCACACCGCCTGCCAGGCTGTATTCAAATGTCAGTCGCCTTCCATTGGTATCGTAATAATAACGACAAGCCTTTAAAAGTTCTTCAATCGAATATTTATTGGCAATCGGCATCATAGATTTTCGTTTATCATCATTGGAAGCGTGCAATGAAATTGCCAGAGTAATCTGCAGATGCTCATCCGCCAGCCGATAAATTTCCGGCACAAGCCCGCAGGTAGAAAGGGTAATGTTTCTCTGACTGATATTCAGCCCTTTTTCATCAGAAATCATCCGAATAAACCGGACGGCCGCATCATAATTATCCAACGGTTCCCCGGTCCCCATGATGACCACATTGGAGACTCTCTCTCCCGACTCTTTTTGTATCGCATAAACCTGTCCGAGCATTTCCGCCGCCGTCAAATGACGTTCCAGGCCCAAAAGCGTAGATGCGCAGAAACGGCAGCCCATACGGCAGCCGACCTGGGAAGAAATACACACAGAATTCCCGTGTTTATATTTCATCAACACGCTCTCAATGATACTGCCGTCTTCCATCCTGAAAAGATATTTTCGGGTGCCGTCTATTTCTGAAACCAAACGGTCGACCATCGTCACCGGACAAAGCGTCGCTTCGCATTTCAGACGTTCCCGCAGATTTTTCGAAAGATTGGTCATTTCATCGAAACTCTGAACCAGTTTCACGTGCATCCAATCATAAATCTGACGCGCCCGAAACTTCTTATCGCCGAGTCCGTCCATTACAAAACATTCCAGCTCATCCAAAGTCATTGATCTGATATCTGTTTTTTCCATAATCTATCTCCTTCGGAACCGGGCAATAAAAAATCCATCCGTGCCGTATTCTCCCGGCATCAGCTGAATATATCCCCGCTCCATCGTATCGGAAGAAATTCCTTTCGGCAAAAATCCTCTCAAAGACTCTGTCTCAAAAGGAAAATGCTCCTGAAACCACCGGACATTTTCTTCATTTTCCTCCGGATTCACTGTACATGTACTGTAAATCAGGCAGCCGCCCGGCTTCACATAATCAGAAACTACCGTCAGTATATCCCGCTGCAGTTTCGCCAGCGCCTCTATATCCTCCCGGCTCACCCGATATTTAATATCCGCCTTCCGGCCAATCACACCAAGTCCGGAACAAGGCAGGTCGGCAATGACCACATCGGCCGTTTCCTTATCCTCCGGGACAGATACAAGCGCATCTTGGCATTCGGCCTGAATATGTTCCGCATCCATCCTCTGAATATTTTCTTCAATCAATGCAACTTTTGATTCGGTAAGGTCTCTGGAAATAATCAGACCGCCGCCGTTTAAAAGCTCGCTGATCTGAATACTCTTTCCGCCCGGAGCCGCACATACATCGATCACTCTGTCCGTCGGTTTCACTCCGGCGGCCTTTGCTACCAACATGGAGCTGACATCCTGAACAGTGCAGAGCCCCTCTCTGAATTCCGGAAGAGCCCCAAGATAATTCAATCCTTTCAGAGAAAATGCTTCCTGAACGAACGTATTTTGAACAGCTGTCACGCCCTGAGATTCCATCCGCCGGACGAAATCTTCCGGTGTCAATCGTTGTTTACACAGCCGAACGGTCAGCGGCTGTTCAGCCAGAAACCATTGGAACATCTTTATTGTATTTCCTCTGCCATAACATTCCGTCCAGTAATCCACCAGCCACTCCGGCTGAGAATAATAAACCGACAGGTTGTCCTCCGGCAGTTCAGACTTTTCCGGATTCCGAATCATATTGCGGAGAATTCCATTGACAAAACCGGAGAGATTTTTGAATCCCCGTTTTTTCGCCAGCTTCACCGCTTCATTACACACGGCCGATTCGGGAACCCCGTCCATATATTTGATCTGATAGACCGACATCCGCAAAATTGTCCGAATGACCGGCTTCATCTTCTTTACTTTTATACTGGAAAACTGCTCGATCATCCAGTCCAGCGTCATTCGCCGTTCCAGCGTTCCCCGGGTCAGACGACTGATAAACCCTCGTTCTCCACTTCCAAGATACTGGTACTTTTCCAGCATCCGGCGAATCGCAACATGGGATGGTGTCTGTTCTCTTTCAATCTCCAGAAGCAGATCACAGACAATATCCCTTAAATTTTCCGAATTAGTCATCATCACGTCGACCTCGGCCGCCAAACAATATAATCAATCTTAAGAGCTGCAAAATGCTCGCCGCAGCCCCGGCCACATAGGTTAAGGCCGCTGCGCTCAGGACCTTTTTGGCCCCTTCATTTTCATCGCCCTGTAAAAGTCCGGTGGAAGAAAGAATTTTAAGCGCTCTGGAGGATGCGTTAAATTCCACCGGAAGTGTAACCAGCTGGAAAAGAACCACTGCAAAAAAGAGAATAATTCCGGTACGAATCAATAACTGATTCCACCCCATAAAAACACCGATCAAAATCAATGGCCAACTGATGGTTGAACCAAAATTACAAATTGGCACAAGAGATGTCCGTATCCGGAGCGGTGCGTAATCCTGCTGATCCTGAATGGCATGTCCGCATTCATGGGCTGCAACACCAATCGCCGCAACGCTGGTTGCTCCGAAAACACTATCAGAAAGCCGGAGCACCTTGGCCGCCGGGTCATAATGATCCGTCAAACTTCCCGAAATTCTCTGGACACTGACATTATAGATACCCGCCTGGTGAAGAATCGTTTCCGCCGCCTGAGCGCCGGTGATTCCGCGGATATTTCTCACCCGGTCATACCGGGCAAAGGTAGATTTCACCCTGGATGAAGCCCACATGGAAAGCAGTGCGCCAATAAGAATTAAAATATAGGTAGGGTCGAAATAAAACCCCGGATAATACATACCACCATACATAGAAATCACTCCTGTCCCAGTATTTCTCCTGCTGTCAACTGACATCCCCGAAGGAAGGCGCCCGCATCCATCCGCTTCTTGCCTTCCATCTGAAGTTCCAATATCTGAAGTGCGCCATCCCCCGTCTGGACAGTGAATCCCTTTTTATCCACTGCCAGAATCTGTCCCGGCACAGCCTCTCCGCCCGGAACGACCTTAGCCTTCCACAACTTCATCGTTTTATTATTATAAGATGTGTAAGCGCTCGGCCACGGATTCAAACCACGGATCAGCCGCTCAATCTCTTTTGCTGGCATGGAAAAATCAATCTTTCCAAGGGATTTGTCAAGCATCCGGGCATATTCTCCGGTCTGACTGTCATCCTGCTTTTCCGGAACAATCGTTCCGGCCTCAAGACCTTTCAACGTCTTAATCAACAAATCG
>CABRLU010000011.1 GCA_902471845.1 uncultured Lachnospiraceae bacterium
CAGAGGCATTGATATTGATATACATAAAGGTGAAGTTGTGGCAGTCATCGGTCCCTCCGGTTCGGGTAAAAGTACCTTTATCCGCTGTCTCAACCGTCTGGAAGAACCAACCGCCGGCGAAGTTATCTTCGAAGGACAGCAGATCAATACAAAGAGCGCCAATATCGATAAAATTCGACAGAAAATCGGCATGGTATTCCAGAACTTTAACTTATTCAGTAATATGACAATTATGCAGAACATCACCGCAGCACCGATTAATGTTAAAAAAATTCCGAAAGACCAGGCTGAAGAACGGGCTTTAAAACTTCTCGACCGGGTTGGTCTAAAGGATAAAGCCGCCGAATATCCGGTGCGCCTCTCCGGCGGCCAGCGGCAGCGTGTAGCTATTGCCCGCGCATTAGCCATGGACCCGGATATCCTCTTATTCGACGAACCAACCTCCGCACTGGACCCGGAAATGGTTGGTGAAGTTCTGAACGTTATGAAAGAACTGGCCGAAGATGGCATGACCATGGTCGTTGTTACTCATGAAATGGGATTTGCCCGTGAAGTATCCGACCGGGTTATCTTTATCGACCAGGGCGTTATCCAGGAAGAAAATGAACCAAAAGAATTTTTCGCCAATCCGAAAAATCCGCGGCTTAAAGACTTCCTGAATAAGGTGTTATAAAATTAAATTACCCTCCACATTTCCTTCTCAAACCTTGAAACGGTTTTTTCAGGAAATGTGGAGGGCTTTTTTAGTATACCCTTCGGGCATCCCGTATATCTGATGCTTCGCATGGGCGCGCTCCGTCAGGCTGCGCGCGATAAGGTATGCAGATTCAAGACAGTTGATGCATACATTCCTTCGTAGCCTCGTAAAGTTTATTGAATATTTTTCCTTGTTTCCGATACATCGGAAAATTTTCCGGATTCGGGATATAAGTTTTTTTCACCTGTATTTGTTTGGAAAGTTCGTTCCAGTCAGCAAAAGCACCGTCGGCCAAAGCAGCCATTAATGCATCACCATAGGCCGCCCCAAAAGATACCGCCGGAACACGGATTTCCTGTTCAAGAATATCTGCCAGACATTGGAGCCAGAGGGCATTTTTTGTTCCGCCACCCACCGCAAAAATGCGATGCATCGGCAATCCATGAGCCTTCATTAACTTCACATTATCCCGAATCGTATAGCAAATCCCCTCAATGCCCGCACGCACCATGTGACCACGGGTATGTCGGGTTTCCAGGCCGAAGAATACCCCTCTTGCTTTCGGGTCGTTCACCGGCGTCCGTTCTCCGGCAAAATAAGGCAGACAGATTAAGCCCTCACTTCCGGCCGGAACTTCTGATGCCTCCATCTCCATTCTGTGAAACAACGACTCATTTTCATCGTCCATATCCCGATACCATTGGTCCCGCATCCACTGGGTCAATGCTCCGGCCGTATTTGTTCCGGCACAGATACCATAGGTTCCCGGTAATATAAAAGTTCCCGGCCAAAGACGTGGTTCTTCAATCCGATGGTCACTGAGATAAATCATGTAACCTGTAGAACCGAGTTGAATCATCATATCACCCGGCTGACAGACTCCGGACGAAATCGCCTCTGCTCCCGAGTCCCCCGTTCCGGTAAGTACGGGGGTTCCGACACTCAGCCCCGTCTCCCTGGCAGCCGTCTCTGTCACTTTTCCGGCAATAGCCGTTGCAGGAAGCAAATCAGCCAATTGGTCCGGGCGACAAAAATCCCGACAGCCCTCGGAATTTATACCGTCCTTTTTCAAATCATAAAGCGGCAGAAAATCTTCCGCCAGGTAAGGATCCAGTACATAATTTCCGGTCAATCGGCCACACAAATAAGAAGAAGCGGTCAAAAACTTGTAAGCCTTCTCCCATATATCCGGTTGGTGATTTTTAAACCACATAATTTTCGGCGCCACATCCGAACTGCACGGCGTATGACCGAAAATTTTTTCAGCATTCTTCCCATATTTTTTCAAAGCCCATTCAATTTCTCCCTGACTGCGACTGTCAATTCCGTAAAGAATGGCATCAAAAAGCGCCTTTCCTTCCCTGTCCACAGGAACACAGTCACAGCCCAGAGCCGACAATCCCACACATCCGATTTCCGATGCCGACACCTGGGCGCTGGCCATCAGCCAGCGGGAGAGGCGGCAAAAATCGCCCCACCAGATTATATCCGCATCCTGAGAAAACCATCCCGGCTGCGGATTATCCACATCATGTCCGATAACTTCCATGGCAAGAATTTTTCCCCGATGATCTACAAGAACCCCCTTGCTCTCATGGGTTCCTATATCAATACCAAGATAACAGGCCATCAGGCTTCACCTCTCAATATGCGTACTTTATCCATAAAGTCGTGCACACGATTCTGATCAATTGGATTTTCAAACAATCCGTCCTTTTTGAAAGCAGAGCCGACAAAGGCGCCGTTACACCGGGATAAAACGTATTCGATATTTTCCCGCTTACAACCGGTTCCGCACACCACCGGTGTTCCCTTTGCCACTTCAGCCACCTGTTCAAGAAGCTTCCCGGCCGGCCCGGAACCTGCTGCCATACCGCCTACAACGAGCGCGTCGGGACGGCAGTTAAAGAGAAGCGAACTGGCAATATCCGCTGTCTTTCTTCCGCCGACACAGGCATCTCCCTCGCTGGTCACGAAATAAAACAGTTTTAAGTTGTCCAGCCGATACGCGTTTTTCAACCGCAGCGTCACTGCAATATCCCTGTCCACCATTCCAAAATCTCCAGCCCAAACGCCCGTAAAAAGACAACGGGTAAAATCGGCCTCCGTCGCGGCACACAGTGCAATCGTCGCATCCCCGTCAAAAATCGCCTCGGCTCCAAAAGGCACCCGAATGGATGACTTCAGCGCCCCAATGACCAGCCCCATAGACGCCAATGTCACCGGAGACACATGCTTTTCATAAGGCATACTGAATTCATTGGTAAACAGCACCCCATCGATACCGCCATTCTGCAAAGCTTCCAGATCCGCCCGTGCCCGTCCGATGACCGCATCCATCCCCTCGCCTTTGTAAAAAGGGTCCCCCGGAAGCGGCTGAATATGAACAAGCCCGATAATCGGTTTCTCCGTTCCAAAAAGTTCTGATAAAAATGACATCTTTACATCCTCCATATCCATTATATATCTTTAATGACTACTGCAAATCATTTCGCTATTTTCCTTTCAAAACCATTTTACCATATCACAGATATTAAACAACTCATGAGAACAAAATAGCGGAATCAACTTAATCACAAATTGATTCCGCCATGAATTTATTTTATAAATTTGTTTTCCTTACTTTATCCGCACCGGGTGGCGAATAACCGTCTTTAAATTTTCCGGTTTTGTCCGTCTCGGGTCACCCAGATAAATTTCATGATGACGACGTCTGGAATTAATATCCTGGACATAACCACTTTCTTCGATATACTTTTCCATCATTTTTATGGTTGCCGGCTCCGCATCATACGGACCAACATGCATTACCTGACAGCACAGGCCTTCTGTAAATTTAACCAATCGTGTCGATGAGAAATCAATGTAGGGTTTTTTCTTTTGGAGACTTTGTTTCGCCCATTCATAAACTTCTTCCGTGACAAATTCGGGCTGACGAATCATAGACGTCCAGCAGAATGCGTCCTTGTCTGTCACATTATATCCGTCAAAAGCCGCATCATCCACCCACCAGAGGCCTTCCAGCGGCGGAACCACATAATCAAAATAACCTTCCGGCTGCGTTCCGCTCATCTTACTCATTTTGATCGTAAAGGATAAACCATAGAGAATCTCCATCGCATTTTTGTAACTCTCGGAAGTATTTGGATTTCCTCTGCCATCCACCATTATAAAAACCATTTCCGGCACCTCAATTATTGAAGGTTTCTTCTTTGGCATATACAAATCTTTATATTCCTTCTTATAATCTACCTTTTCCATAAACCCTTTCACTCTCTTTCTGAAACCTTTTTCTCTCTCCTCGGGCCGGACCTTTTCGGTTTTGGTGCCGGAAGCTCATCCCAGGTTTTGCGGACAAGCTCTGCCAAAAAGGCTTTGTCGTCCAATTCTTCCACCGCATACATTCCCGGCCTTCCGCCATGGGGCGCCACCGGTTCGGCCTCCGGGAGAAGCTTCTTACCTGCCTTTGTGACCTTCACATAAAACTGATTATCTTCTATTGTTCCAAAAAACTTGCCGTCAAGCCACAGTCCGTATTCGCCAAAAAGTTTTTTATATATAATATTTCCTGCTTCATCCAACTGACCGACAACATATCGGACAAACTCTTCACTTGAAGCCACAAGACCGCCTCCCTGTCGATTTTTCATTCATTATACGCCATAAAACAGGACATCTCTATGTCATCATTTATATTTCTTCATCATCTTTTGAATCATTTCAAAAAATATATCCCGCAATTCTTCGGGCTCCAGAAGTTCCGCCTGACTTCCAAAACTCAACAGCCAGCTAAAAAGGTTATCCACATCCATAAAATCAAATGCAAATAAAAGCATCCCATCCGGCTGTTCTGTAAAACTATCCAGACCAAAATCGTCAATCAGACGCCATTTGGCTTCCGGCTCAAACAGAATGCGGGCATGAAGCTGTCCCGGAGCAAATACAACCGGAGATATTTCCGATTCAGGTAATACACGGGCTTCAAACACCTCCCCCGTATTCTCTATTTCCGGCATCCGGTTCAATTTAAACAGCCGAAAATCCTCTTTATCCACACAATATCCCCACACATACCAGGAGGACCATTTAAACACCAGACGATAAGGCTCCAGTTTCCGATGACTTTCCCCCTTCGGTCCATAATAATCAAAGGCTATTTTCTCCCGCCGTTCAATAGCCTGCCGTATTTTTTCTATTTTCGGCGCCAATGTCGATTTATACCAGGAGGATAAATCAATCGATATGTATTGGCCAGAAAGAGCACCCCCGGAACAATCCGGAGATAATTTGTCCATCAATTGCTGATAACGATTTGTTCCGCTGACGCTGTCAAGACTTTTTAACCCTGCAAAAATGGCTTTCATATCGGAGGAAGTGAGCAATGTTTTATCGATTTTATAGCCATCCACAATTGAAATTCCACCATTTTTTCCACATGTCGTCACCACCGGAATGCCGGCCTTGCACAAATGTTCAATATCCCGATTAATCGTTCTCCGGGACACTTCAAACTTTGCCGCCAGTTCCGGCGCAGTGATTTTCTCTTTTTGAAGCAAAATGGATAAAATTCCAATCAAACGGTCTATTTTCATGACAAAACCTCCTATGACTTTTATTTTATCAAATTTTACCTAACTTTAACACAGTGAAGATAAAATATTATAATTGGGTTGAACTGGATGAAAATATCTGCTCGATCATGGATTATTTTAAAATATTTATACAACGTATGCTTATGTGCAAACGAGCAGCCGAACTTCTCGGTCTGAATTTCAAACTCGTTGCCAACGGCAATAAAATTTGCTAAAATACATTCCGGAGGGATGTATAATGCATAAAAAACAACCACAGACAAGCTGCGATACCTGCCTTTATTACTCCTACGATGAGGATTATGAGGCCTATATGTGCGATATGGACATGGACGAAGATGAATATGCCCATCTGATTTCCGATGACCGCTATAATTGCCCTTATTACCGAAATGATAATGAATATGCCGTCGTCCGAAAACAAATGTAAACACACTTTATGTTTTACCCGCTTCAATATTTAAGAATATTGAAGCTTTTTTCATTTTTTTTACATTTTTTCAAAAGAAAAACGTAAGAAACCTGTTGGTGAATCCTCATATCTGTTCGCTATAATGAAAACAGAAAAGGGGAAATGACTATGAAAATTCTTATACTGACCGGCAAATTCGGTATGGGCCATATCAAAGCCGCCGAAGCCATTAAAGAAGAACTGACACCTTGTCAAGCATTGGATATAGAAATCATCGATTGGATTGAATATATGACACCGCTCTGTGCCAAATACATTTACGGCAGTTATTCTGCACTGATCCGGCGCAGCACTGTTTTTTATAACCTTCACTATAAATCATCGGAAAACCGTCCAATTACTCAAAAACCGGACCTGGCCTGCTATATCCGTATGAATCAGCTGATTCATGATAAACAGCCGGATTTAATTATTTCCGTTCTGGCCTATGCTTCAAAAGCCGTATCCTATTATAAGGCTTTAAGTGGTTCTCCGATTCCGCTCATTACCTGTGTTACCGATATTACCGCACATTCCGAATGGATAAATGATCATACAAATGCCTATGCCGTCGGCTCGGAGGAAGTCCGTCAATTACTTGTCCGAAAAGGTATCCCTAAAGAACAAATTTACGTCACCGGAATCCCGGTCCGCCAGGGGTTTAAAAATGGAGAAGCTGAAAGAAATTCCAGGCCAAAAATTCTGTTAATGGGCGGCGGGCTTGGTCTTCTTCCTAAACGACTGGATTTTTATCAGCATTTAAGTGAAAAAATTCCCGCCGATATGACCTTGATCACGGGAAAAAATGAGAAATTATACCACAAACTCCATGGACGATTTAAAAATATCCATGTTCTTGGTTATGTTAAAAATATTGATGCGTATTTTCTGCGTTCGGATCTGGTTATTACAAAGCCCGGCGGAATAACCACCTTCGAGGCTATTTACTCGGAGACACCGATTTTAGCCCTGAACCCAACCATGCGTCAGGAAAAATATAATGCTGAATTCATTACAAAGCATGAAATCGGAAAGACCTTTATTCTCGAGAACGACGCAAGAGATGCGGAGCGTATTGCCGCTCTTATCTGCAATAACACTCAAATCGAACACTACAAGCAACACATGCGTCAGATGAAAAAAACCTATGCTGCCTGTACAATGACAGATCTTGTGAGTGAACTGGCTACTGCTTTGCCACTGGGAGGTACGTTACACGATGAAATCTTTAGTTTTAACTTTTGATGACGGCCCGGACATCCGTTATACACCGCTTTTACTGGATTTATTAAAACATGAAAATGTTCCTGCTACTTTTTTTGTCGTAGGCCGTCATGCCGATGCTCACCCGGAACTTATCCACCGGATGATTTCTGAAGGCCATACTGTCGGCGGCCATACGATGAGCCACAAAAACGCACTGCTGTGTACACCGTCCGCTATTCGGGAGGATTTTAAAGCATCTATCCGCCTGCATCGGGAACTGACGGGTACTGCCCTTCGCTTTTTCCGGCCACCCTGGGGTATTTCCAGCCCATTTATGAACCGATATATTAAAAAATATCAGATACAGAGAGTTTTATGGGATGTGATGGCCGAAGACTGGGAATCACAGACAACCTCCGGCGCCATCAGCAATAAGCTCAAAGACCGGGTCTTTGACGGCGCTGTCATCTGTCTTCATGATGCCGGAGAAGATACGGGCGGCGCAAAGGGCGCACCGCGTCGAACCATCGATGCACTGATTCATACTATCCCATGGCTGAAAGCCCAGGGCTATCAGTTTCTGACCATGGACCAATACATTAAAGGAGTCGACGCCCATGCCATTCAACAACGAAAAAAAGGCCTCCTATGGCCGTAACCTGATTCTAATGCTGGTGCTGACGATCATTACTTTTACCGTCATACTCAAAAGAAATGACATGAACCACTTAATTTCCTCTTTAAAATCCGCTGACGGCCGCTGGCTTCTGTTTGGCCTTTGCTGTATGTTTGTCTTTGTCAGCTGCGAAGCATTAAATATGTATCAGATTTCCCGGAGTCTTGGATGGCCTCTGGGACTCTCAAGATGTGAACAATATGCCTTTATTGGTTTTTATTTTAGTTCCATCACACCTTCGGCCAGCGGTGGTCAGCCGGTTCAAATGTATTATATGAAAAAAGACCGTATTCCTCTGGCTAATTCTTCCGTAATGATTTTGTTTATTGTATTTGTTTACCAGATGGCTATGCTGCTGCTTGCAGGCATTATGGCTCTGATCTATCCGAACCTTGCCCTGCGGACAGCAGGCCATTTAAGATATCTCCTTCCCTTTGGGTTGGTTATAAACGGAGGCGCCGCCATAGTGATGGCTTTATTCCTGAGCTCGGAAAAACTTGTTCAAAAAATACTCCTTTTTTCCCTCCGGGCCGGAACGTGGTTCCATCTGGTAAAGCATCCGCAGAAGAGCCGACAGCGTATTCTCACAGAGTTAAAACAATATCACCATAGTGCGCAGCTGATCAAACAGAAACCTTTGCTTTTTCTCCGTGTTCTGCTGACCTCTCTTTTGCAGATGGCAGCCCTTTCCTCCGTTCCCTACTGCACCTATCGTGCACTGGGATACACCACTTTTTCTCCTGGTGAATTAGTCACCTGCCAGTCCATCCTTACGGTGTCCGCTTCGGCTATCCCGACCCCCGGCGCCGTAGGAGCTGCTGAAGGCGGTTTCTTGTTTGCCTTTAAAGATATATTTGATGCCGACAGCTTAAAAACAGCCATGCTGCTCAGCCGGGGCATCAGTTTGTACCTTTTCCTGCTTATCAGCTTTTGCGTATGCATAGCTGTTCAAATACGAATATCCCGTTCGAAGTTTTAAACACTTCCGGTTTTAAAACTCTACCGGATATATATCCTGCCTGCGATGTGCCAGAAGCGGAAGCTGTTCACGAACAGCCTTTACCTGCTCCAATTCTAACCGGCACCGCAGGCTTCCTTCGTTTTCACCCAACATTTCTATGATTTCACCCCACGGATTTACCACAAGACTATGCCCCCAGGAATGATAAGATGCCGTCATATCCCTGGCCGGCGCCGTTCCAATGACAAATACCTGGTTGTCCACGGCTCGTGACCGATATAAAAGCTCCCAGTGAGCCGGCCCTGTCGTCATATTAAAGGCCGCCGGAACAATAAAAATCTGCGCTCCCCGATTTACCATCTGGCGAGCCAGTTCCGGAAACCGAAAATCATAGCATATGCACAGTCCCACTTTGCCAAACTCCGTATCAAACACGGTCACTTCATTTCCCGGCGACAATGTTTCAGATTCTTTAAAATACTGACCTCCCCGTATATCAATATCAAACAGATGCACTTTTCTATGCTTTCCTATCTGGTGTCCCTGCCTGTCAAAGACATAGGCTGTATTATAAATCCGCCCGTCTTCTCCAAGCTCCGGCATCGTCCCGGCAGACAGATAGACATTATATGTTTTTGCCAGACGACTGAACCACTGCCAGGCGGTTCCTCCTTCTTTCTCGGCAAATACCGGGAAACAGGCTGTTTCATAGGGGCAGAGAAACATTTCCGGAAAAGTTACCAGGTCCGTTGACTTTAAATCCGCCCTTTCCATACACTCTGCCATCTGTTTCAGGTTTTCCTCTTTTGTCCCCAAAACCTTTGTTTGAAAGACCCGGATATCCACAAAACTCATTTTTTATCCTCCAAAAATAATTTCGAATATTTTTATTTTTTCCTAACCAAGTTTATAATGGTTTTAGAAAGCAAACACATTTTGGTCACAGTTTTCAGTTATTATATAAACATACCGAACAAACAATAACAATAACATTCCCCTCTTAAAAAGCCGAAGTCTACTAGCTTCGGCTTCCTTTTTGCATATCGGTTATTTAGATGGACATTATTATTATTATTAATTTTACAAATTTTCCCCGAAACCCTATAATGAAAATAAAATATTCTACATAAACAGGAGAAGGAGAATTTATATGAAAAAACGTTCACTGGCTTTTTTGGTTGCCCTTGCAGCGATTGCCTGTACGATTATGGGGACGACCGCATGTAAAAAAGAAAGTCCGTCCTTTACCGTCGGAATCTTTCAGTTTACACAGCATGAATCCTTAGATGCCGCAACTCAGGGGTTTAAGGATGCACTCACCGAAAAACTCGGTGACAATGTTACTTTTGATGAACGCAATGCAAACGGTGACCGCACCACATGTACAACAGTCATCGATGAGTTTGTTTATAATGATGTTAATCTGATTCTTGCCAATTCCACGACTTCCCTGCAGATTACGACGGCCGCCACCTCAGAAATACCTATTCTTGGAACGTCCGTTACCGAATACAGTACCGCCCTCCAGTTGGACGATTTTGACGGAACCGTCGGCGGAAATATTTCCGGCACTTCCGATTTCGTCCCGCCATCGGAACAGGCAGCTTTAATTCAGGAGCTTTTCCCGGATGCCGAAAAAATCGGAATGCTTTACTGCTCATCCGAAGCCAACTCCCAATATCAGGCAGAAGCTTTACAAAAGGAACTGACCGACATAGGTTATTCCTGCGAATCCTATCTGTTCGCCGATTCCAATGACCTTTCTTATGCCACAGAAAATGCCGCCGCTGAATGTGACGTCATCTATATTCCGACGGACAATACCATTGCTTCCTGTGCCGGCCTGATTGCAAATATATGCGAGGCCGAAGGCATCCCTGTCATTACCGGTGAAGAAAGCACCTGCCGTGTCTGCGGCGCCGCCACGTTGACCGTAGATTACTACGACCTTGGATATGCCACCGGAGAAATGGCCGCCCGAATCCTCATTGACGGCGAAGACATTTCGGCGATGCCTGTTCAATATGCTTCCAGCTTCACCAAAAAATATAATGCCGAAAACTGCAAACAGCTTGGAATCAAAGTACCAGAAGATTATATCCCTTTGGAAACTAAATAAAACAAACCCCCGGGACTCCTCAATCAAATTCAATTCTTATTGAGAATTCCGGGGTTTTTCTATTCTTTCAAAAGTCTGAAATAATGGTCATGCGCCTCCTGATACTCGCGGTTAAACGCTTCATCCCGGCCGGCATGGAGCATGGAAACATATTCATGCACCTGATGCTTCATCTCAGGCTGAACTCTTGCAACTGTGGCCACGCCTACATTGGAACAAATATCCGAAATGCGCTCAATCTCAGAAAGCAAATCCAAAAACTCCGTACCCGAATATACTCCGCAGTCTCCTTCTCTGAGACGCTCTAAATGATTATCATTAAGAACGCCGATTATGTCGTCCACGACCTCTTCCAGAGGCTCTATATGCCGCGCTGCGGCCAAATCTCTCTTTCCAAAGGCATCATGGGTATAATCCAGAATTGTATCAATCAATTGATGCAGTACCTTCAGCTCTGCCAAAGCTATCTCAGAAAAAGCATCATCATTTTTATTCAGAGATTCCGCAATCTCTTTGATATTCATTGCATGGTCGCCCAACCGTTCAAATTCCGTAACGCCTGAATAATACTGGTTCATAATCTCCACATGCTCAGAAGAAGTAATCCGGGTAGAAATCTGAATGAGATAATTGCTGACCCGGTCAGCCATCATATCAATGTCATCTTCATCCTCCACAATCTGTGCTGCGGCCTGTTCATCATATTGGGTGATTAATTCAAATGCCCGCTCAATATTGGTCCGCGCCATCCCATACATCACCATAAGCACATCATAACAACGTCCAAAAGCGATAGCCGGCGTACTGATAAAGACCGGATTCAACGCATCCAGCATCTCATCGTATTTCCCGGCCGTAACAGGCATATCCCGGACGATTTTATGACTGAGTTTTTCAAAAGGCTTCAATGCCGGAAAGAGTATGATTGCGCACAACAGATTAAAAATCGTATTTGTATTTGCAATGCCTCCCGAATCAATGGTACTGGACCATATGCCATCCAGCAGCCCCATCTTATGGATAATGGTTACTACAACTAAAACAGCTGCTGACTTTCCCAGATTATACAAGATATTGACGATACCGACCCTCTTTGCGTCCGGTTTTGCACCTATATTACAGACAATGGCCGTTGTTACACAGTCACCAAGATAAATTCCCACCAGCACCGCATAAATGGAGCCAAACGTAAGCTGTCCGGATGTGGAAAATGCCTGCAAAATACCAATGGTTGCGGAGGAACTCTGCAGAACAAAGGCCACCCCGGCTCCGACCAGATAACCGATGAACGGATTCTGTCCAAGGCTTGAAAACAGCTGTTCGATAATACCGCTTTCTGCCAGACCGCTGACCGCATCTGTCATATTCATAAGTCCGGAAAATAAAATACCAAAACCAATGACAATCCGACCCGCTTTTTCGGAGCCATTGCTTTTCTTTACCATAATCAAAACAATACCAGCAATCAATGCAAGAGGCGCCAGCGTTGATGGTTTTAAAAACTGTAAAAAAGAAGTCCCCGACGCATTCAAATCCAAAAGCCGGATAATCTGCCCGGTAACTGTCGTACCCACATTCGCACCAATGACAATACCAAGGGACTGACTGAGCGATATGATTCCCGCACCTACCAGTCCGGATGTAATAACAATCGTGGCTGTTGAAGACTGAATTACAGCCGTCATTACCAATCCCATAAAAAATGCTTTCAAAGGCGTATTAGTCAGTTTTTCCATCGCCTTCTTTAACGTTCCAGATGAACTTTCCTTCAATCCATCGCCCATCATGCGCATTCCATAAAGGAACATCGCAAGGCCGCCCAAAATAGAAATTACATTAAAAATATCCATATCCCACTCAACTTATCATTTGTATTTAGCTCAACCTTAACTTAAATTTTACCATATTTTAACAGGGGATACCATATATTTTTAATGTTTCATCAAAGATACCGCCAATAACATCAATGTTTCTGCCGAGACTGACAAGAATTTCTCTGGCATTTAAAGAATATTATAAATAATCCTCTCTGATTGGTGTAAATACATCGATTACCTCGCCTCCTTCAATAACTTTAAAGGAATGGGGAACATTTCCGGGAATTGCATAACTGTCTCCCGGATTCAATTCATACTCTGTTCCACCCACAGTCATCTGATATTTTCCTGAAATCACATACCCGCTTTGTTCATGCGGATGTGTATGTTCCGCTGCAAAATTGCCAATCACATAATTCATTTTGCAGACGATTGATTTTTCTCCTACGGCTAACGAATCCAGCGATACACCTTTAAAAACCCTTTTCTTAGCCTCCCCTTTTTTTACTACCATAACCTTTCACTCCTGTTCTTCTGCGATTTTTTTAATTTTAGTGATTAATCTCTCTAAACATGATTTATCTGTAAATGGATTCATAATTGTGATACGCAAATAATATTTTCCGTGAACCGTTGTACTTACCACATAATAAGAACCATCCTCCAGTAGTTTTTCTGAAATCTTTTTATTTACTTCATCAGCATCTGCCGTTTTGGGTATGTAACGGAAGCATATAATATTACTCTTAGGCTCCAGAGCCAGTTCCATATCTTTTTCATTCTTTATCATTTCAGCAAACTGTTTTCCCATACCAAACAGTATATCCACATTCTGCTGATAAATCTCATCTCCATAAAGACGCATGATTGCATAGGTATGAAGAATCGTAATCGGCTTGGTACATTCCAACGTATGCTTCGCTGAATTCCACCATTCTTCGGAAAGCTGGTCCTGCCACAGGTAAGCAGCCTTTGGTGAAAACTCATTTACTTTCCGGTTTCCCGCGTTATAAATAATTGCAGTAGACAGCGGCGGCGTCATCATCATTTTATGAAAATCAACGATTAAAGAATCAGACCTCTCGATTCCTTTAATCAGATGTTTATATTTTTCAGAAAAAATAACGGCGCCTCCATGAGCCCCATCCACATGAAACCATAACTGATGCTGTTCGGCAAAGTCAGCAACCGCCTGAAGATTATCAAAAGCCCCTACAGAAGTGGTGCAGGCGCAGCCAACCACACAAAAAACAATCTTTCCTTCCGATACCGCCTTCTGATACATACTCTCCAATAATTCCGGCCGAATGCCAAAGTCATCTCCAGCCGGTACCCTGATAATATTCTCACTCCGTATTCCCATGATTTTGGCCGCCCGTTCCACACTGTAATGAGCCTCCTCGGATACCATAATGGCAAGTCTGTGATAATCCTTCTCTTCAATCCCGGAAGAGGTACGGGCAGTTACCAGAGCGGTCAGATTTCCCATGGAACCTCCGGAAGCAACAAAACCAGTGGCGCCTTTGTTGTAGCCGAATTTCTCCGCCAGATGACTAATCACCACCTTCTCCATGGCATTTCCCGCCATTCCCAGCTCATAAACTGTGGTACAGTTATTCATATATGCCATCATGGCCGAAGTCAGTGCAGTAACCGGAAGGGTAACAGCCACCTGATGCCCTACATAGCCTTTACTGTGAAAATTAATGGAATGCGACATGACTTTTTTCATAAGGTTCTGAAAATCAATTGGAGCGGAAGACAAAAAATCTTCCTGCCAAAAGCGCAGCTGCTCTTCCGGTGAATGCCTTTCTATTGTTTCCGGTATCTCTCGTGTCAGGGATGCTTTTAATTCTCCGGATATCATACTCATCAATTTCGGGGCATCCTTTTGAAATTCCTCCGGAGAATATGCCTTATTGATAAGATTTTCTGTTGTTTTCATACATGCTCCGCCTTTCTCTCTTTTTCTCTTTCTAGTCTCCATTTACGAACCAGCCCTTGCATACATCAACCCAACATTCAGGCGCTGAGAATTTCTCTAATTCTTCCAGTGTCAGCTTTACAGTACTGTTCACACTTCCGCCCGCTGTGTATACAGTGGAAAAACGTTTTAAAGAAACATCAAGGTAGACCTTTACTCCCTCACGGATTGCAAAAGGACACACTGCGCCAGGTACATGCCCAATCAGCTTCTCCACCTGCTCTCTGGGAATCATAACTGCTTTCTGATGAAAGCAGGCTTTGTATTTTGTGTTATTGACTTTTGCATCCCCTGCCATACAAATCAGCGCCGGATTTCCGTCCAGAAAAAAGGACATGGTTTTTACAATATGCTCCGGTTTACATTCAATCGCTTCCGCAGCATGCTCTACCGTATCTCCGATATGCTCCCTCACAACAACCCGGTCACCCAGACTTGCCTGGTCAAAAAATTTTTTTACATTCTCATATGACATTTATTTTTACCTCCTGATTTTCTCATTCTTTAAAATACTTTTTCGACTTGACCTTATTATAGATTCCAATATATAATAAGTAAAACAAATAATTCTAATATTATCATTAGGAAAGGCGATTTGTCATATGGAACGTTATCTTGCTCTTCAGAAAATCCTTGAAATGAAAAGCTTTACGAAGGCCGCCGAAGCGCTTGGGTACACGCAGTCTTCTGTCAGTCAGATGATTGCGTCTTTAGAAAATGAACTGTCCATGAAACTGCTCGTCCGTTCACGTACCGGGGTCAGGCTTACCTTAGAAGGGAAGGAATTATACCCATTTATTGAAAGAACCATCCTCCAATATCAGGCTATGAAGGAAAAAGCAATGGAAATTAAAGGACTGGAAACCGGAATTATACGGGTAGGAACCATCACAAGCGTCACTTGCCACTGGATGCCACTGCTCATAAGAGGTTTCCAGCAGCTTTATCCCAATGTCCAGTTTGTTTTTCACGATGGGGATTACACATCCATACAGGAATGGATAAAAACCGGGCTTGTGGATTTTGGTTTTATCACCCCTGACGCAGTTACAGGCTTGGAGACAATAAAAATAAAAGACGGAGAAATGCTGGCTGTTCTTCCTAAAAACCATCCATTGACAGAAAAGCCAATGGTATCTCTTCATTCTCTTACAAAAGAACCTTTCATCCTGCTGGAAGAAGGGCATTACAGCGAACCGCTGGAAGCATTTCATGCCGCCGGATTGGAACCTGATATTAAATACACGGTCCACGATGATTTTGCAATCATGACCATGGTGGAAGCCGGACTTGGCGTGGGAATTCTGGCAAGGTTAATGCTCAGGCGCACTAATTATGACATCGTGTGCCTTCCGACTGACCCTCCAATCTACCGGAAGCTGGCAATCGGCTTTAAAGATAAGGACAGCCTTCCCATTGCCAGTAAATATTTCATTAAATACCTGTTGGAAAACGCAGACAAGTTACCATAAATTAAATATGAAGCAGAAAGATGACGTGAAAAATTTATGGAAGAAATCCCTTGTAAGACACTGAAAGCCATATGAGTCTCGAATCTATCATGCAGCTTCAGGCTTTGAACAGAATCATGTACAATCAGATACGTCTTTTGCAAAGAATTGTATATTTTCAGTGATAAATAATCATATGGAAAACAGGAGAGCCGAGTGTTTTTATCTCTGCCCTCCTGTTTTCTGTTCAAAAGATATTACAATGCCTATTCATAAATGATTTCTGCATAGACAATTTTTCTTGCTCTTGCCTGTCTATCTCTGCAAGATAGATGTTGAGCCTGCCGCTAGTCAGAAGCGTTGTGCAGGTCGCTTTTCTATGCTCTTTCAGATAGCGTTTGTGCCGTTGCCCCCATATCCCGATAGGCCTCAATATAAAATTTGACGTACCTCGGATATACATATAAATATTTTCTACACACCTTTTTATACGGCCCCGGAGACTTCTTCACTTCCGCAATATATGCAGTATGCACCTTGAATCCATACTTCTTCTCAACATACTCCTGTATCATTTTATATGTGATTTTCGGTTTCGACTGATATTTCTTTGCACGTTCTGCAATGGCATCCAAAGGCACTTTTCCTTCACCATTTCCAAATTCAACCTTAACATTTATAGTGCTGTCTGGTGATTTGTGGGACAAAAGTACAATAGTCTCAACTGTCTTTTCGTTGAGCAACCGAATTGTATTAAATACGTTCCTCTACTACTTACTGTTGTAAATTTTTGAAATGGTCAGAAACTGTCTGACCATTTCGATTGTTCATACATATAAGTCCAGAACCTGGAGAATTGTTTACAGAAGTGTTTTCCTGCACAAAGTTAGAACATCACAGAAGAATCTGTGGTCAAAGTTATCAATGAGATACATGATAATAAATCAAATAAATTCATTGTGTTTATTTCACCTCTACATAGACCATGTACGCATTTCCACTCATACTATCAATCAAATCTTTCCCGTTAACAGAGGTATAATCACCCCTATTTATTCTAACCCGCCGCAAATTGGAGATTGCAAACCATCCCATTTCTTCTCTATCCTCATTATCCCAGATAGAAGGAACCGTATAATCGGCAGGAGGATTTATTATATTCCCTTTCCCAGTAAAATCCACATCTGCTTTAATTGCAAAACTACCATCTTTAGTCATCAAAATTATCTCTTTAATCCTATCCCTAAACTCAGCTTTCGGAGCCTTATTAATAGTAAATAATACTTTCCCGCCATGCTCTCTTGCATGTAATTCATAAATATTGATACCCTCTTTAGGACTTAAATCTCCACCAAAGCGACTGCCAAATTTATATACTACAATCAAATCATTATTCATAAAACGAACCTCCTATTTTTTTAATTATATTATATCGCTTAGTCGTCTTTTTGTCAATATTTAGTTTCGTTTTATTATTAATTTAGTTTTTATTTAGTTTTGTTTCCGCAGTCAAATCAATAAATAACTAAAATAACCGCCGGAGACACGACTGATGCATCAGACCATGTCCCCAGTTTTAATCTCTTTCTTTCGTCTCAAAATATTTGATATTTACTGATATACGTTGTCTGTTTTCTATCTTTTGAATACACGGGCAAGTCTTTCGCAAAACGAATTGTTGCCAGAAACTCCTTTATCGTGCAGGAGTATGACTTTCTATTTCAATACCTTCCAATAACCGGATTTATTAGAACCTATCCTTTCAATATATCCATATTTCTTTAAAGCTGCAATTCCCTTATCTATCGTAGTTTTTCCGAGTTTAAGTATCTCAGCAAGACGCGGTTTCGTAATATTCGGATTGTTCCGTATTTCTGCCAAAATGCGGGCCTGCGTATGATTCAAAAATGATTCTGCGTTTTTATCACCCACTTTATCACTCCTTTTATCGCCCACCTTATCGCCCATAACGTTAATCCAATTAAATGGAATTGTAACTACAATAGAATTTTCTCTGAATTCATAGGCTTCTTTCCCATACCTTTGTGTAATTTTAGGTACACCTCGTCCGGTTTTTTCACTAATATGAAGCTGTAATAATATTTCTGACAGTTTCCTATTTACCGGCACAGATTCTCCTGCGAAAAAACCTTCCATCGTCTGTTCCGGTGCAAGGGAGCCCCGGGACAATATCTCAATTCTATCAGAAAATACTGTAATCATCGGTTCATTTCCACTGACCCATTTATTATGAACGAAAGCATTAATCACTGCCTCACGAAAAGCATCATTTTCAAATAACGGAACTTCTTTTCTCTCAACAACACGTTCCCTTTCATCTGCCTGAATGATATTCAGCACATCAGAACAATCCTTTTCCCCTCCATTAACAGTTCTTCAAATGTAAAATTAATATCTGGGCTGAACTGCCTTGCAAGATAATGTTTTAGCGGCTCATGATTTACATCTTGATTACAATTAAAGCTGGTTCCTACTATCTCATGATTTTTATCATTAATGCCCCAGACAAAGTATGCAAACTTTTTCCCCATAATAGCTGCACTATTAGACAATGCTGATATATATTCCCCCAACTCATCTGCTTTGAACCAGTTTTCTTTAAATTCAAATCATTCTCTTTCTGAATCATACTCCCGAAGTTCTTTTACTATTACATCTGATTTTCCCATATTGATTTACCTGCCTTTATGAGTTTATCACCCACCTATTATAGCACAGGTGGGTGATAAATTTATTATTTCTTGTTCTTTATTATTTATGTAGCAGCCTCAATTTCTATAAATTCAATATATCACTCCTGATTATTTTCCTGGTCTTTAATTCTGTAATAATCTTCCATATCCAGACTTAATCTCACATGCGTATCCGGTTTCCGCCCAAAGCTTTGCAAGCTTCGTGCGGTGTCGCGGCATTCGCCAAAATCTGGAGCCAACTCCGACTTTGGCTCATTACTCACGCATTTTCAGTTGCTCTTTTGTAATAACGTCACACATTTAACGGTATTACCTTTTTCCCACAAATAATATCATCAACCACCAACTTGACTTATCCAATCACGAATATTTGTTCCAATTCTTTCTATATCCTTTCTTCCCAGTTCTCCACTATGCATTATGACATTTCTTGACCGTTCTAATGTCTGAATAATCTGTCTTGCCCAATCAATTGACACTATGTAAACTTCAAACAGTTCAAAGTTTTGTTGCATAATAGAAACCAAATCTCCAAACTCTATATAGTTTATCATCGAATCTCCTCGCTGTGTGTGCCATTTTATCTTTTCCTCTTCCTTTTTTCGAGTTTCTGCAAATTTTTTTATTTTATCCGAAACACATTCATCCCACCAGTTTTCGCCCTTATGTTCCAACAATATCTTAACCACAAATTTTCGCACCATATTTTCGAATGCCGCAATAGCAGTATACACAGTTGCCATTTCTTTTGCGGTATTTACACATTCATCATCTAATAAATCTAATGAAAGACTTTTTATATAATCCTGCACTAATGATTCCGATGAAGAATGCTTGCTAACAACACCAGAGACATTGAGAGCAACTTTTGTTAATTCCCCTCTCATCACAAACGAATATAATTTATCTTCATCCATTTTCTTTATCCTCTTTACAATAAATGCTTTTTTAGACTTTGAAAAATAGCATCATATACTGCCATATTAGTTGTTTCAGGCAAATGAATTTGTATATTATAATGCAAATTCATCTTTGAATCATTTGACTTTTCAGCTTTACTGATATTGCTTATTGGCACTGACGTATTTTCATCATACTTTATATTTTCCTTGACATTATTTGTATCAGTCCTCTGCTCCTCATGGATAGACCAATCCGCATAACTGCAAAGAGAACGAAAAGTCATTGCCATTTGTTCTATAACTCTATCACTTTTTTGACCTTGAGTAAGTGTCTTTAATTTATTTTTTACATCATCATTAGACATATTCTGTGCATTTCTGTTGAGATTAAAAAGATCTTCATATGCCTCTTCTATTCCCATTGCAACAATTCTTTTTGATTGAGACTGATCCAAAAATTCATAATATCTCTGAGTTGGTTGACCGCCTTCATCCAAAAATCCCAATGCTTTTAGCATTCCAATAAAAAGTCTATCCGTGCTACTTTTGAATCCTAAATCCTCTAAGAACTTTGTTGTAAATCGTTCTGGCGCTTTTGCGCCTATGATAGAATTATAAATATACTTTCTACATTTTTTACAGATGTTAAATATGACATAGTTAACGACATGTTGCGTTTCCTCCTCATCGGTATCTAAACCTTTTTATTATTTATCCATTTCTAATCTCGGCAAATTGTGCAAACTTACCGTTTCCAATGTTTGTAACTGTTGTACCGTCAACTGCCGAAGTAATTCCATACGCTCTTTTTGATTCTTTCCCTGATTTATCAAAACAGCATTATAGCTTTCCAAATTTGCAAGTACTAATAATTGGTTGAGCGTTGCCACATCTCTCATGTTTCCTTTTTCATTTGGATTTTTATCTTTCCACTGCTTTGCCGTTTTTCCAAACAAGACTACATTCAACATATCTGCTTCATTGGCATAGGTATAAGCTACCTGTGCTGGAGTTAATTCTGACGGTATCAAATTGTCCTTAATTGCATTTGTATGTATTCTGTAATTCAGTTTGGAAATCTCTCTGTTCAAATTCCAATTCAGAGACAGACGGCTGTTCTCGTCCGTCTTTAATCTCCTGTAGTCTTTCATAATGTATAACTGAAATTCAGGAGAAATCCAAGTTGCAAAAGACATGGCAATATCACTATGAGCATATGTTCCACCATAACGTCCTGCTTTTGAAACAATACCAATAGCAGCTGTGGCTTCTATCCACTTCTTTGGTGACATTGTAAATGCGTTTGCTCCTGCCTGTTTTCTAAACCCCTCGAATTCGAGGGGTTTAAAATCTGTATTATGAAGTCTTTCCCATAATCCCAAAAATTCTATCACATCTCGATTTCTCATCCAATTTTGTATAACTGCTGTCGGGTCATCACTTTTATATCGAGCTATATCCGTCAATGAAATAAATTCATTTTCAAAGTCCTGTGTATAAATACCAATATCTATTCCATTTGCATGGATTGTATCCTTAATTATTTTGCCCATTGTCCCTCCTTATAATATCACAAACTTTCTCAAACGTTTATCCGTTACTTCCCCTAGAAATATTCTGCCGAGCAATCTTTTTCATCTTCCCACATCTCCCGATATGCTTCAATACAAAATTTAATGCAACTCGGATATATACATAAATATCTTCTACAGACTCTTTTATAAAGTTTCAATATTTTTGCATCACAAGCAAAATCCAATAGGTAGTCAAGCAAGTGTGATAATTTATTTTATGATACTTCTCTGCTACACACATCTTCAACCAATGGCAGGTAGGCATCATACGCTTCTTGATATAGTTTACTTATTTTCTCTGCAATCTGGTATATACTTTCCGCCATCAAATCACCCCAAAATATTTAAGTGCATCTTTTATTGCCTCTACTTTGTCTTTTGGTGGATGTTTCCTAAGTTGTTTCAATTCTTTCACAGCATTAGGTGCATCATACATTGTCAGCCCCGGAGACTTCTTCACTTCCGCAATATATGCAGTATGCACCTTGAATCCATACTTCTTCTCAACATACTCCTGTATCATTTTATATGTGATTTTCGGTTTCGACTGATATTTCTTTGCACACTCTGCAATTGCATCCAAAGGCACTTTACCCTCACCCACCCCCGCCAAACTCCGCATTTACGTTGATTACGCTGTCAGATTTTTGTGGGAAAGCAAACAGACCGTCTCCACATGAACGCTGTGAGCAAACATATCGGTACACCGAACTTTTTGTACTTTATACCCATTTTTTTCAAGAAACTTCAAATCTCTGGCCAATGTGGCCGGTTCGCAACTCACATAAACAATCCGACTTGGCGCCATCTGCACCATACACCGGAGAAGTTTTTCGTCGCAGCCCTTTCTTGGCGGGTCCACCACGATGACATCCGCATGGGCGCAGGTTCCCGGATGTTCTTCGGCGTACCGTTCATAATACTCCGGCAGCACCTCTTCCGCCTTTCCGACAAAAAACTCCGCATTCTCAATCTGATTCAGGCGGGCATTTTCTCTGGCGTCCTCAATGGCCTGGGGTATAATCTCCACGCCGCAGACTTTTTTTGCATGCTGTGCCAAAAACAGGGAAATGGTTCCGATACCGCAGTATAAGTCCCAGACCGTTTCTTCCCCTGTCAGCCCGGCATATTCCAACGCTGTCCCGTACAATTTCTGCGTCTGCACCGGATTCACCTGGAAAAATGAAAGGGGAGAAATCTGATAGGTAACATCCGCAATCTTATCGGTTATGTAGGGTTTACCCCACAGGCATTTCACCGTATCACCCAGAATTACATTGGTTTTTTCCCGATTGATATTCAGACATATGCTGGTCATGTCCGGTATATTTTTAAGCACGTCAATGAGAGCATCCGCTGCCGGAATCCGCTTCCCGTTAATCACCAGACAGACCATAATCTCTCCGGTATATTTCCCAATCCGTGTAAATATGTGGCGTACCAGTCCCGTATGTGTCGTTTCATTGTATGGGGAAACATTGTAATCTTTCATCCACTGACGTACAATATCCATTAGCTGCCGGTTCATCGGATGCTGGATAAAGCATTCATCCACAGGAACGATAGAATGAGTTCTCCCGGCATAAAATCCGGTGACAATATCCCCTTCTTTGTTCTGTCCCACAGGAAACTGAGCCTTATTCCGATAATACCATGGTTCTTCCATACCGATAATCGGCTCCATGGTATAATCCTTAACCTGGCCAACACGTTCTAAAAGCTCCCGAACCTTTTTCTCTTTATAAGCAAGCTGATTTTCATAAGCCAGCGGCTGAATCTGACAACCGCCGCAGGCTCTGGCCTGAGGACATCGGGACTCCACCCGGTAAGGTGATGGAGTCAGGATTTCCATCAGACGGCCATAACCATAGGATTTTTTTACTTTTATGATTTTAGCCTGAATCCTATCGCCAATCAGAGCATCCTTGACAAATAATGTAAATCCATCCACCTTGCCAATACCTTCACCGCTGCTGCCCAGGTCGGTGATTGAAAGTGTTACAAGATTATTTTTCTTTAAACTTTCCTTCATCTTATAAAACCGCCTTTATTTAAATCTCTTTTATTTCGAGGTTTTCCGCAAATTAGACTCGAAGAGCCGATTATATCCCATCCATTCCGTATTATCTGCCGCTGCCGCAAAAATCTCCGTCATTGTCTCCATCTTTGCATCCGTATTGTCCGCCAGATTTAATGCCAAAGCTTCAACCAGAGCCGGCTTTTTCGGAGAACCATATTCCAGTTCTCCATGATGGGCCAAAATACAATGTTTCAATTCATTAGCAAGAAGCTTTGGAAAATTCGGAATATCCCGAATCCGGTCATGAATCATTTCCGTTCCCACCACGATGTGTCCGAGGAGCTGCCCCTCATCCGTATAATCATTGGCCGGGAAAAGGGAAAGCTCCGTCGTCTTTCCGATATCATGGCACATCGCCGCAGTCAGCAGCAAATCCCGATTCAAAATCGGGTAACGTTTACAATAAAAATCACATAACTTCGTCACACTCAGCGTGTGTTCCAGCAGACCGCCGACAAAACCATGATGTACGCTTTTAGCCGCTGAATGTTCCTTAAAGCTTTTGATAAAAGCAGTATCCTTCACAAAAAAACTCTCCAAAAGGGCTTTCAGATATGGATTCTGTATGGTCGTAATATATCCTGTCAATTCCTTCATCATATCGTCAATGGCAAACCGGCTTGTCGGCAGATAATCCCGGATATCATATTCCTGCTCCTGTGTCCGGCGGAGCCGACGCACATTTACCTGTAATGCTCCCTGGAAACTGGTCACCATTCCATCAATTTTTATAAAATCCATGGATTCAAAATGCTCAATTCCATTATTCAAATCCCATACTTTAGCGTCTACCGTACCGGTTTTATCCTGAAGAAGCAGAGAGTAATAACTTTTCCCCGCTTTTGTCTTTAAATTCTGTTTGTTTTTGCATAAATAAATGCCGGAGATATTGTCTCCCTCCCGCAGTTCATAAATAAATCTCATACATCTATCCTCATTTCTAATCCTGATTGTGTAATTAGTATAGCACATCTCAAAGTTTCAGGGTACATTAAATCACGCAAGAAAAAAGGAATACCTCAAAAGGTATTCCTTAAATTACAAAAATGGTTACATTTTATCTTTTACTTTTTCAATAACCTCTTCCGCCACGTCCTTCACATCGGAAACGACTTCTTTTGTCATCCCAATCGTCCGGTGAATCACGCTCTGGGCTTTTACTTTCTGATTCCCGGTAAGATTCCCGGCCATCATTTTGGTTTTGCCTTTAACCTTATCTGTAAATCCTCTGTCTGCCATAATCACACCTCCTTTGCCATTAATATAACCAATATAAAAATAAAAAATCCATTTTCATTTTTCCTGTTATAGGGTACAATATTAGATACAATCATATGAGGTGTTACTATGAATGAAAAAGCATTACGAATTTTAGAATACAATAAAATTATAGAAAAACTGACAGATTGTGCCACATCCCCGATGGGTAAAGAGATGTGCAAAAATTTACTTCCGTCAACAGATTTGGGGGAAATCTGCCTGGGTCAGATGGAAACGAGCGACGCGCTCTCACGAATTTATGCCAAAGGAAGTCTCTCTTTTTCCGGACTTCGCAGCATCCGTGACTCTTTACTCCGACTGAAAGTTGGCTCCAGCCTGTCGGCTGCCGAACTGATGCATATTGCTTCCCTGTTGGAGACGGCCCTTCGCGCCAAATCCTACGGACGCCGGGAAACCGACGACATGTCCACCGATTCACTGGATGGTTTGTTTAATGCCATCGAGCCATTATCTCCAGTATGCCGTGAAATCCGGCGTTGTATTCTCTCAGAAGAAGAAATTGCCGATGATGCCAGTCCAGGTTTAAAACATGTACGCCGCTCCATCAAGCTGACCAATGAACGGATTCACAGTCAGTTGAATACCATGGTCAATTCCTCTTCTGTCAGCTCCATGCTTCAGGATAACCTGATTACCATGCGCGGCGGAAGATATTGTCTCCCGGTAAAAGCCGAATACCGCAGCCAGATTCAGGGGATGATTCATGACCAGTCTTCTTCCGGTTCGACTTTATTTATTGAACCGATGGCAGTTGTCAGATTAAATAATGAGCTGCGGGAACTGGCCGCCAAAGAAAAAGAAGAAATTGAGAAAATTCTTGCTGAACTGAGCAATCAGTGCGCTGAGTATCAAGAAGAATTATCAACAAATATTACGGCGATGGCCCACCTGGATTTTGTATTTGCCAAAGCCAATCTTTCCAGAAGCTACAGCGGAACAGAACCTTTATTTAATGAAAACGGCTATATAAATATCAAAAAAGGCCGACATCCTCTTCTGGATAAAAAGAAGGTCGTTCCAATCGATATTTCCATCGGAAAAGATTACCGGCTTCTTATTGTGACCGGTCCAAACACAGGCGGTAAGACCGTATCATTAAAAACAGTTGGACTTTTAACACTGATGGGCCAGGCCGGACTGCACATTCCGGCTTTTGACCATTCCGAGCTGTCCGTTTATGAAGATGTATTTGCCGATATCGGCGATGAACAGAGTATTGAGCAAAGTCTCAGTACCTTTTCATCCCATATGACAAATATTGTGTCAATTATTGAACAATCCAATTACCGTTCCCTCGTTCTTCTGGATGAGCTTTGTGCCGGAACGGACCCGACGGAAGGCGCCGCCCTGGCTATGGCAATTTTGAAAAATTTTCTGCGCCGTGATGTGACCACTATGGCAACTACCCATTACAGCGAACTGAAAGTTTTTGCTCTCTCCACGGAAGGCGCCTGCAATGCCAGCTGCGAATTTAATGTAGAAACTTTAAGCCCTACTTATCGACTTCTTATCGGCATTCCCGGTAAAAGTAACGCCTTCGCTATTTCAAGCAAGCTTGGCCTGCCGGATTATATGATTGATGAAGCCAAAAAATTCATTGATGTCAACGACCAGAGTTTTGAGGATTTAATTGCCGATTTGGAAACAAGCCGTTCAACCATCGAAAAAGAACGACTGGAAATTGAGCAATATAAAACCGAAGTCGCCGGGTTAAAACAAAAGCTGGAAACGAAACAGGATAACCTTTCCAAACAGAAAGAACGTATCCTCCGTGAAGCCAATGAACAGGCCCGAAAAATCCTTCAGGATGCAAAAGACTATGCGGATAAGACCATCCGCGATATGAATAAACTTGCCGCCGGAAAAACCGGAAACATGAAGGAACTTGAAAAGAAACGTTCCGCTGTCCGGGATAAACTCTCTAAAACTGACGAGCGTTTGGCTATGAAAAAAGACCAGGCAAAGAAAAACCGGCCGGAAGATTTTCATCCGGGCGACAGTGTCCGCGTTCTCAGCATGAACATTAAAGGAACCATTACCGGCAAACCAAACAGTAAAGGACAGGTTGCCGTACAAATGGGCATCTTAAAGTCCATGGTCAGCCTTACCGACCTGGAATTACTGGATGAAGAAGTTATCAAGGCTCCAACCCTAAAGAAAACCGGCGCCGGAAAAATTAAAATGTCCAAATCCACTTCCATCAGCACCAGTTTGAACATTATCGGCAAAACCGTGGACGAAGCCATGCCGGAACTGGATAAATATCTGGATGACGCCTACCTGGCCCATTTAAACCAGGTAACCATCATTCACGGCCGGGGAACCGGGAAGCTCCGCACTGCCGTTCATAACAAACTCAAAAAATGCCGCTACGTCAAATCCTATCGTCTGGGTACTTTTGGCGAAGGAGAAACCGGCGTTACTATTGTAGATTTCAAATAACGTGAAAGAGTGTTTATCCGGTCATTGGCCAACCGTCAAAACACTCTTTCTCATTTTCAGAGCTGCTTATCGGAATCATAGTCTATCTTAAAATTCATAATAATCGCCCGAACAAGCATACTTTCGATTCGTGATTTCATATCCCAGTCTACCTCATAATGTAAATTTCCCAGATTATCATAGACTTTCCGCGTACATAATTTACATATATAGGAATTATGGCATTCAAGAACCTTCTCTAATGCTTCCGCATCCCCGCGAACGGCCGCTTCCACAACGGCATAAGGTAAACGATTATCTGTGAATTTTTTAGTCATCTCTACTCCTCCAAGGCTTCACGCATTAATTTCAAGGCCTGTTCTTTTCTGCGAATTACAGTCCTCAAAGAACAATCACATATTTCTGAAATCTCTTTATTTGTAAACCCCAGAAAATAGTACAGAAGCAAAATGTCCTGATAGATTTTGTCCAACTGTTTAATGGCCTCACCGAGATTATCATCCCGGATTTCTACCAGGTAACCATTGACACTAAAATGATGTGATACGCCAAAATATTTCTTTTCAGTTATTAAATAATCCAGTGCATTTTCACACAGCAAAGAAAGAGACATTTCTTTCTCATTACGCCGGCCAATCTCCTCATAACATCTGCGTGCACTTATCCTTAATACTTTTACACAAAATGCTGCAAATCGATAAGATACCGTCTCTTCGAATTCATTCATCTATTCTCCCCCCTGCTCATTACCTTCATGTCCATTTATATTGTTCTATCAAAGCTGCAAATTCAAAATTCCCGGTAAATCCAAAGATAAACTGTAAAGCAGACCATAACCCACCCCGGCCAATCCGGTCATCAGACTATAATCATATTGCTCATGCAGCACGGTTTTCGTATCTTTTCTCAAAAATACTTCCCGCAAAACCTGAATACTTTCTAATACATTCTTCTGCATTGATTTCTTCCATAAATCTATATCGGCCAGACTTCCAATCATAGCATTGCCCAGATTTCCATGACATAATCCGGCTTCCTCTCTGCTGAGTACATTCGGATTATCTGACATTAACCGCTGAATTTCACTCTCCACGGCAGCTCTTTGTACTCCTCTGAAATATTTCAGTGAAAGTTTCCAGCCAAGCAATATTCCGGCCGTCCCATGACACCATTTAAAATCTGACATATAGGATTCTTTATTATCTCTTAAATCCCGCCATCCGCCTTTTTCCGGACGATACAATGTCTTTTCGTAAAGGAAAGCCTGAAAAGCTGCATCCAGATAAATGCTTTTTCCGGTATATTCGGCCAATCGCGACAGGGCATACATAACACCTGCGCAGCCATGCGCAAATCCGCCAAGCAATGCACCATTGCTTATACTCTTCCATCCCATTCCTGTTTCTGTCCGGACAGCATTTTCCAACAACATTTCTGCGGCCATCTCAGCCATCTCCAGATATGCCTTGTCCTGCTGAATATCATACATATTCAAAAAAGCCATAATAGCGCCGGCATTTCCGCCGACAATATCAAACTGGTTGTCCGACTTCAGGTTCTGTGCCACTATCCGGCAGTGCTTTGCAGCATATTCTAAAAATACCGAATTCTTTGTAATCTGATACAAAAGCTGATATCCATAAACAACAGAACTTTCCCCAAAGAAAATTCCGGTTGGCAAATTTTCTGCTCCACTGCCCGCCATCCTGTCCGTATATTCAAACAGTTCTTTTATAACCGGCTCATATGCTTTTGAAATTTGATGATTTGGCATCAATTTTAGCATAGCCGCTGAAAAAACAGCCATCCCCATGATTCCCTCATAAAGATATCTGTCTGACATTTCCATATAATAGGTATAACGTTTATCCACATTGACAGACATGATCCTTGTATTTATCCACCGAATTTTTCCTGAGGTTTCAATCCGATGCTCATATACCACATCCG
>CABRLU010000012.1 GCA_902471845.1 uncultured Lachnospiraceae bacterium
TAAAATCAGCCGGATCAGTTCCGCAGCACCCAGGACGATAATTATGTATAGGAGAATCCCAAGCCAATAGGTGCCGATGCAGGCCAGAATTCTCTGGAACCCTGAATGGGGCAGGATAAAGGCCAGACCGATGGATAAGGCTAAAAATGCGTAGATGATTATAAAGAACAGCCGAAACCCTGGTCTGCAGGTATTGTCTGAACAGGCGGAAAGCCATTGGAGGGCACGGCAGCAGATGTAAATATTTCCGATGAGATAAAGTGGTGATAAATATAATGCAATCATAGTAAGCTCCCTTTTTGTCAATGGTTTATTCACAGTATACCATAATTTCTGTTTCGAGTCCAAGGCGGGGCGTCTCCTGGTTGACATTTGGGTCGGGGAACGATAAACTGTTAGGAGATATGGGAAATAATAAAAGGAGTTGTACATGGAAAAGTTATCAAATCCACAGAGGACGATCGAGACGATAAAAAAATATCAGTTTAATTTCCAGAAAAAATTCGGGCAGAATTTTTTAATTGATGAGCATGTGATTTCTAAAATTATTCGTGGCGCCCAGGTAACAAAAGATGATTTTGTATTGGAGATTGGCCCGGGAATCGGGACGATGACCCAGTATCTGGCAGAGGCGGCCCGGGAAGTGGCAGCCGTTGAGATTGACAGAAAATTGATACCGATTCTGAATGAGACCTTATCAGAGTACGATAATGTGACGATTATTAATGAAGATATATTGAAAGTAGACATCCGGGCACTGGCAATGGAAAGAAATGGCGGAAAGCCGATCAAGGTTGTTGCCAACCTGCCTTATTATATTACCACGCCGATCATCATGGGACTTTTTGAGAGCCATGTGCCGATTGATAATATTACGGTGATGGTTCAGAAGGAAGTGGCGGATCGGATGAAAGTCGGCCCGGGAAGCAAGGATTACGGGGCGCTTTCACTGGCGGTTCAGTATTATGCAGAGCCTTATCTTGTGGCAAATGTTCCGGCCAATTGTTTTATACCAAGGCCAAATGTGGACTCGGCGGTGATTCGCCTGACGCGGCATAAGACACCGGCAGTATCGGTGGATAATGAGGAACTGCTTTTTAATATTATTCGGGCTTCATTTAACCAGAGAAGAAAGACATTGCAGAACGGATTGAAAAATTCAAACTTGATTCCGGCGGCCAAAGAAGATATTGTGGATGCTATCCGGGAAGCCGGTTTGCCGGAGACGATTCGCGGCGAGGCACTGACTCTGGAGCAATTTGCCGGGCTGGCCAATGTATTAAACAAAAAAATAAATCCATAAAAGTTATAGAAATATTCCTCCGGTTTGACGCATAGGATAGTCAAAAAGGAGGATTTTTCTATGTCGGATTATAGTCGTTTTGTTTCCTATATGTATCTCTATGAGAATGGTTTAAAAACAATGAATGCCGGTTTTGTTAAAGTGGAAAGCCGGAATGGTCAGTGCCGGATTGGGCTGTCTTTAAAGAATGTCTATACTGGTCTGGAACGCTGCCAGGTATATATGTTCATCCGTTTTGGTCAGGATCTCAGAGGGGTTTATATTGGAGATGTTCAGATAAAAAATCATGGCAGCGATTGGAATTTCAGAACGGATACGATGAATATTGCCGGTTCTGGTTATCGGCTGGACCAGATGTCTGGTATGATCATCCGGGGTGAAGGGGAAAAGTTCTATGGTACACGATGGGACCATGGTGATTTGGATATCCATCATTTTCGTACCCAGTGGGAAGAGCCGGCGGCTGAGCTGAAAAATATATCCATCCCAGAACCTGCGGAAGAACCAGAGGAGGCGATAATATCCGCCCCGGTGGTGGAAGAGAAAGAGATATCTGCACCGATGGAGGAAAGGGAGACGACCCCGGAATCTGAACAGCCGACGCTGGCAGAGGAAGAGATAACTATGGAAGAAAGTGTGGAAGCAGAATCCGAGCCGGCCGAAGGGCGGAAAGAAGAAAAAAAGGCGGAGGATGGGATTCTGGTAACGATGGAGGCGGATGAACGCTGCAGAAATTTTGGGAAAATTCTTGACCAGTGTCCGGGAATGTATCCTTTTGAGGATGATAAGGTGGAAGCCTGCGTCCGGCTGGAACTGCAGGATATCGGAATGATGCCCATTGACTGCTGGTCCTATGGGAGCAACAGCTTTTTGCTCCATGGCTATTACAGTTACCGTCATTTGATTCTGGCGCGTTTGAAACCGGAGGAGGAAAACGGAGGCGGCTATATCCTGGGAGTGCCGGGAACAAGACATTCCAGGGAAGCGTTTATGGCGAATATGTTCGGTTTTCGGGAATTTAAGCCAATTCGGGAGGGGAATGGCGGAAGCAGTGATTTTGGATACTGGTATACATTTCTTGCCTGATAATGTTATGAATTATTAAGTTTTTTTACAGGCGTTATTATGATATACTAAAGAAAAAACATAGAGGGAGGTTATGCATATGCAGTACAGAGTATTTGGCAATCCATTTCCGGCCGTATCTGTCCGGATGAATCGAGGGGAAAGTATTTATACTCAGTCCGGAGGCATGAGCTGGATGACAGATGGCATCTCCATGGAGACGAATACACATGGAGGATTGATGAAAGGCCTGGGACGGATGTTTTCAGGGGATTCCCTTTTTATGGCAACGTATACCGCAGAACGGGATGGACAGGAGATTACCATGGCGTCATCGATGCCTGGAGAAATCCATGCGCTGGAGATTTCACCTGGAAATACATATATTGCACAGAAGGGGGCGTTTCTCTGTGCTCAGCATAGCGTGGAACTGGATGCGGTGCTGACTAAAAAAATATCCAGCGGTATGTTTGGCGGAGAAGGATTTATCCTTCAGCGTCTTTCCGGAAATGGAATGGCATTTCTTGAACTGGATGGCACCGTGTGCGAGTATGAATTAGCTCCGGGCCAGAGAATGAAAATTGATTCCGGAAATGTAGCCTATTTTGAAGAAAGAGTGAAATACTCCATTGAGATGGTGAAAGGATTTTCCAATGTTTTCTTCGGCGGAGAAGGACTTTTTCTGACGGTTCTTGAAGGCCCTGGAAAAGTATGGCTTCAGACGATGACGGCTTCTGAACTGGCAAATAAAATTATTCCATATATACCGACATCAAGCAAATAAACGGGCAAAAATAAAAAGGGAAACCATTCGGACAGATTGTTGAAAACCGGAGGTTTTCCTTTTTTAGTGAAGGAATATGAGAAAATGGGAACGTTACCAAAATTGCACAAAAAAAGTTGTCGCAGAGCCTGCACAGTTGGGAAATAATTGTCAGCAATTACTAAAAATAAAAAAGATGATGGCGGACTATTGACTTTCTTTGTCAGAAGCGATATCATAAACACATGGAATGAAAACGTTCCCAAAACGAGGGGAAGGAGGGACGGTCATAAAATATGGTAACACTTAAGGATTTGGAAGCTGCTTCGGGGATATCCAAATCAACAATTTCCCGGGTGATCAATAATGATCCGAATGTGAAACAGGAGACGCGGGACCGGGTGTGGGAATATGTCCATAAAATGAATTATAAACCGAATATTGTAGCGCGCAGTATGATTACAGGTCGTTTGCCGCTGGTTCTTGTGATTGTGGGTGATATTCAAAGCGATTATTTTGCAAGAACCGTTGTGGGTGTAGAAAAGGTCTTATCCGACAGAGGGTACATGCCGGTAGTATATAACAGTATGTATAATGTGGAGAAAGAAAAACAGTTTATATCCATGGCAAAAAATTTTCAGTTTGCCGGGTTGATACCGATGACGGCCTTTAATACGGAGCAATTGGAAGATGTTCTTCAGGATGTGTCCTGCCCGACGGTTCTGATCAATAGAGATGTCCGCAAGATCCAGCTGGACGAGGTTATCGGTGATGATTTTGAATCAGGATATCTGGCAACGAAACAACTGATTGATAATGGGCATCGGAAGATTGTACATATATCCGGTGATTCCAGACATTCTACGGTCAGTAGAAAGCGGGAACAGGGATATCGGACGGCGCTCGAAGACCACGGTATTCCGGTGGATGAATCTCTTATTTTTAAAGGAGATTTGGATGTGAAATCCGGTTACAAGCTGGCCGGGGAGATTTTTTCAATCCCGGATGTGACGGGTATCTGTTCCAATAATTTTTTAATGGGGATAGGAACGATTCGATATGGCAGGACTATTGGAAAGCATTTATTAAAAGAATATGATTTGGCATGTTGCGAATGTGTTCCTGAGCTTTATGAGAAGGAAAGGATTGCTTATGCCGGACCGGATTTAGAGGCAATGGGGCAAAAAGCCGCAGAATTTCTGATCAAAAGAATTGAAAATTCTGATGAGCCGCGGCAGAAAATATATTTTTCGGCAACGAAGGTGTATAATCCGAAGAACACAAAATAATTCGTCCGGTTAAGAAGGAGGTTTGGGATTGAACCTTTTTTCTTAACCGATCCGAAGGAACAAACTAGGAAAATAATTTTTTTTACCATAAAATGGGAACGTTCCCGAAACGGGAAAGAGGTTAACCACAGGAGAAAATTTCATAATGTGAGAAAGGGGAAACAATCATGAAAAAAGGAATTATGAGTATTGCACTCGCAACGGTACTTGCATTTAGTTTAACAGCATGCGGCGGAGGTTCGACATCGTCAGCTGCGGCAAATAATAATGCTGAAACTGCAGCAGCAACAGAAACAGGTGCAACCGGAGATGAAATCGTTATTAAGATGGCTACAGGAGGTCAGGATACTCTGCCAAGTTATGCGGCGGCCATAGATGTTATTGCGGATATTGAGGCACTGGATGACAATATTGCTTTTGAATATTATGGTGCTAGACAGCTTGGCGATGATGACGCTATTTTACAGCAGGTTATGAGTGGAACACTTCAGATGGGAGGTTTGGCAGCGTCCACGTTTTCCACATATACAAATTTGATGGATGCATTTACTGTACCATTTTTAATTAATAATTATGAAGTGGAAAAAGAAGCTATGTTATCGGACGAGGCGCAGGCAATTTTTGACAAGATTGAAGAGGACTTAGGAGTTAAAATTTTGGCTTCTTATGATTCGGGAATGCGGCATCTTGCCAATAATACGCATCCAATTACGTGTGTAGAGGATATGAAAGGACTTAAAATGCGTGTAGTTCCTACAGATTCTCTGATAGAATCGTTTAATGCTCTGGGAGCTAATCCAACAACAATGAATTATGGCGAAATTTATACAGGTCTTCAGAATAAAATTATTGACGGCGAAGAAATTAATATCACATCGATTTATTCTGAAAAACACTATGAAGTTTTGAAATATTTTACAGAAATTGGATTGTATCCATTTGAGACAGTTATTGTCTGCAATGCAGACTGGTTTAATTCTTTGAGTCCGGAAATCCAACAGGAATTAGAGGATGGCTTTGTAAATGGATATGACTATGTTTTTGATAAATATCTCAAAGAGGCCGAAGCGAATGGCTATGCTGCTATGGAAAGTGCCGGAGTTGAGATAACTAAAATTGAAGATTCATCTGAATTCAGCGATGCGGTTTCAGAGGTTGTTGAAAAATATAAAAATCAGGATCCGTTGATTAAAGCATTTGTTGAAATGGTGGAAGCTATGGAGTAAAGGGTAAGGGTACAACTTTATGGAGATTTTTATTAAACAGTATTCAAAGGCAATGGACTTTCTTGTAAAGCTGATAGAAATTATTTTGGCAATCGCCCTGGCAGTGATGACTCTGGTTACCTTTGTCGAAGTAATACGAAGGTATGCTTTGGGACAGTCCTTCGTGTGGGCCGAAGAACTCACTCGATTTTTGCTGGTGGGGATGACTTTCATTGGTGGGGCCGCTGCATACAAAATCGGTGGTATGGCATGTTTTGATTTGCTCATATCTCATGTAGCCCAGGGAAAACCAATAATGCACAAGGCCATTAAGGTTATCGATAATGTGATTATCGGTGCGGTCAGTATTTACCTGGCGATTAAGGGATTCAGTTATACGTTTTCGCCGATGGTTGCGAAGATGCAGAGCCCTGGCTTAAAGCTGAATATGAGTATTGTATACATTACAATTCCGATTGGTTTTTTGTTAATTGTTTTATTTGCGATTGAACAGGTTTTGCGGGTAATCGCCGAAAAGGAAGAAGGTGAGGGCGAATGATTTTTGTTGTGCTTGTGTTTGTGGGCGCTCTGCTGATCGGTTTGCCGATGGCGTTTGTTCTTGGCTTGGGTGGATTGGCACATCTTGTCTCGATTAATTCGCCGGCCTATTTTTCGATTATTACTCAGAGATTATTTACAGGAGTTAATTCCTTTTCTTTGATGTGTATTCCGTTTTTCATTCTTGCCGGAGAGCTGATGAACAGCGGCGGTATTACAAAACGTTTATTGGATTTGGCCAGAGAGGGCTTGGGATGGATTCGCGGTGGTATGGCATACTGTTGCGTTATATTGGCGATGGTATTGGCTGCGATTCTTGGTTCGGCCAATGCGGTTACAGCAATTCTCTGTGCAATTCTTATTAAGGAAATGGCAAAGGATGGCTATGACGATGATTTTACAGGTTCATTAATTGCTGCATCCGGTGTTTTGGGACCAATTATTCCGCCAAGTGTTACATTTATTATTTATGGTGTGCTTACGGGCGTGTCTGTTCAAAAAATGTTCGTGGCAGGAATTGCACCGGGAATTTTACTCGGCATCGGTTATATTTGTGTCATTTTATATTATACAAAGAAACGTGGATATAAAAAATCTAAAGAAAGATTTGATCCGAAGGCTTTTATGAAAGCGCTGGTTAAAGCGTTACCGGCGTTGATCGTTCCGGTAGTTATTATCGGCGGTATCATGGGAGGGCTGTTTACGCCAACGGAAAGCGGTGCGGTAGCCGTTATTGCTGCCATCGTGGCGTCTCTGATCTATCGGACATTTGATTTTAAAGCATTGCCGGGAATTTTGTTAAAAACGGGTGTTTCCACAGCGGGAATTATGTTAATCGTTGCTTTTGGAAATATCATGGGATGGACGTTGGCTATGGATAATATTCCGGCGTTGATTACATCCAGTATCTTATCTTTGACAACAAACAAATATATTGTCATGCTTTTGATTATTCTCGCATTGATTGTGATTGGATGTGTGATGGAAGGATTTTCAGCAATGTATATTTTTGTGCCGGTATTTGCGCCGTTGGCGGCTGCGGTTGGATTTGATCCGATTCACTTTGGAATCATTTTCTGTCTGATGTCTACTATTGGATTGATTACCCCACCGGTCGGTATGCTTTTGTTTGTAACGAGTAATATATCCAAAATACCTTTGGGAAGATTAAGTAAGTCAATAGCGCCGTTTGCAGCGGTGGCTTTGGTGGTCACATTAATATTGGCTTATTTTCCTCAGATTGTAATGTTTATACCAAATCTTATGGGTATTTAACAAACTATATAAAGATGGGAGAGATTGTTTAAATGTCAGTTTCAAGAGATATTTTAAAGGGATTTGTGGATATGCATGTCCACGCAGGGCCGTCGATTGCTGTTCGAAAGGTGGATGCCGCTGAAATGCTTTTTCAGGCAGAAGAAGCCGGTTATAAAGCCTTTCTTGTAAAAGACCACTATTTTCCTACGATGATGGGAGCAAAAATGGTCACAGAGCATCTTGCAAAAAATGGCTGCCAGGTTTTTGGAGGAATCGCGCTGAATAAGTCTGTGGGAATGTTTAACCTTCATGCTGTCGATGCCGCGTATCAGTTGGGGGCAAAAACGGTCTACATGCCGACAGTTTCTGCAAGAAATCATGTGGTTGGCCATTCGGGCAGTCATTTCGTCGGAAGTGGTAACATGCAGGTCGTGGATAATGGTTCGATTTATCTGGATGATGAGGGTAATTTGAATCCAGATTGTGTAAAAGTTATTGAGTATATTGCAAAACGACCGGACATTATTTTGTGTACGGGCCATGGACGGGCAGCAGAAGTCGATGCTGTGGTCACAAAGGCTGTGGAAATGGGAGTATCTAAAATCTGTGTAAACCATCCGCATTTCCTTGTAAATGCTACATATGAACAGATGGCGAAGTGGGCGGATATGGGAGCTTATATTGAACTTAATGCTGCGGTATTCAGCTCCATTGCAAAATCAGGAACCTGTCCGGACGAAGTCATCGGTGAGATTCTTAAGGCTGTACCAAAGAATAAAATTGTCCTGGATTCCGATTTGGGACAGAAAATGAATGTGGCTCCGGTAGAAGGAATGTATCAGTTTATCTGCAAACTTGTAGATGAATTTGGAGTTACAGAAGATGAAATTAATTTGATGGGCAAAGAAACGCCATCGATGTTATTGGGAATTTAAAAAATTATTATAAAAAGTTTAGGAGGAATTTATTATGGCAGTAAATATTATTAATTGGGATGAACTTGATTGGGAACCGATTCGGGAGAAAATGCGCAAGAAATGTTTTAATCCATCCGGATGTACAATTCAGATCGCTGAAATTGAAAAAGGGCATACACCGGGGCCGCATAAACACATTTATGAACAGATTGCTTATATTCTTCAGGGAGAATGTGATTTCTATGTGGATGGATATCCATATCATATGACACCGGGAACGATCATGGCGATTCCACCAATGTCCGAGCATTATATTGTTGCAACTTCCGATGAAACAGTTATCAATCTGGATGTATTTACACCGGTAAGACCAGAATACAAACAGGGTGAGGTTGTGCGAAAAATTATTAAGAGACCGGAAGACGAATAAAATATAGGTGGTCGGTTACTATGAAAATGCGAAATTATCTGAAAGAAAAGATAGATGAAAAAGGTTATGTCATCGGAGCTTTTGTGGCATCCTGTAATCCGACGAATGTGGAAATACTGGCTATGAATGGAATGGATTTTGCAATTCTTGATATGGAACATTCTCCATTGGGATTGGAGACAATGGTGGAGATGATTCGGGCCGGAGAAACCTATGGAATGGTTTCTATACCTCGCGTATACACGATGGAAACAAAGCTGATGCGGCGTGTTCTTGATGTGGGAGCCCATGGGGTTATGGTGCCTATGGTGAGTAATGAAGGAGATGCAAAATACATTGTAGATGCTGTAAAATTTCCTCCGTTGGGGCTTCGGGGCATGAATGCCGGACGGGGACCGCGGTGGGGAGCCTATGAAAATTATTTGAATGAGGCAAATGAGGCATTGTTTACGATATGTCAGTGCGAAACAGTGGAAGGCCTGGAAAATATTGATAAGATTGTTCGTATACCAGGTTTGGATTGTGTATTTATAGGTACCGGCGATCTTTCGCTGGATATGGGATATCCAAATGATGTGAAGCATCCGGAGGTTGTTCGGGCCGTAGACAGAATTCGGGAGGCCTGTGAAAATGCAGGCGTTATTCCTGGAATTGTAACTTCGACACCGGAGGATGCGGCATATCGTATCAAACAAGGATTCAAAATAGTAACAATTATGAATGATTTGGGTATGTTCAAAAAACAGTCACAGCTTCAGATTGAAAAAGTTCATGAGCTTTGTGGTGTATAAAGACAATGGACCCTCCTTTGTTCATATATAAATAGGATATCAGGCTCTCTGCGAGGGGCCTGATATCTTTATAGAAGAAAAATATGGAGAAGAAGATATGAAGGATTTGGAAAACAAACGTATTATAACAGCGGCAATCACAGGGGCCTGGCCGACGCGTAAGGATAATCCGGCGCTGCCTGTAACACCGCAGGAAATAGCGGACGATGTTTATGAGTGTTGGAAAGCAGGGGCTGCTGTTGCACACATTCATGTGCGTAATGACGATGGTACGCCATGTATGGATTTTGAGCGTTATAAAGAGACTGTTGAGTTGATTCGGGCTAAAAAGGACTGTGATATTTGTATTAATATTACAAGTTCCGGCGGAACCTTAGGTTCCGGAAGCACGGAAGCTGATGATGAAGTGCGTATCAAACCCATACGGGAACTTCTGCCGGAAGTCTGTTCCTATGATTGTGGGACAATGAATTGGCAACACCGCACAATTCTGGAAAATCATCCGCGATTTCTGGAGACATTGGGAAAAGAGGCTCAGAGACTGAATATTAAACCGGAAATAGAAATTTTTGATGCCGGGATGATTTATACGGCGGAATATTACATGAAAAACGGTATTCTGAAAGCCCCATGCCATTTTCAGCTGATTTTAGGAGCAGCCGGTGGTGTTCGGGCAACGGTAGATGATTTGATGATGTTAAAGAGCCGGCTTCCGGAAGGCAGTACGTGGGCAGCCGCCGGAATTGGACGCGGACACGTACCGATTATGATGGCGACCATAGCTTTAGGTGGGCATCTCCGTGTCGGCCTGGAAGATAATGTATACTATAGCAAAGGCGTGCTGGCAGAGAATAATGCCCAGTTGGTATCAAGGGCAAAACGGCTGATCAGAGAAGCTGGATTTGAACCAGCCACCCCGGCAGAGGCGAGAGAAATTCTGGGTCTGGTAAGGAAAGTCGATTAATGTCAGACAAGTAGAGAGAAGGTGATTTTAATGATAGATAAAGTGATTTCAGCAGAGGAAGCGGTGGCTGGCGTCAAAGATGGAATGACAATTATGGTCGGAGGCTTTTTGGGGACCGGTTCACCGGAGATATTGATGGACATGCTTGTAAAAAAAGGTGTGAAACATCTGACGGTGATTGCGAATGATGGTGGACTGGATGCAGGCCAGCCGGCCGGACCGGCTGCGGGAAAAACAGCCAGAGGCGTGGGGAAGCTTCTGGAACATCATATGGTTGAACATTTGATTGTATCCCATACTGGCGTGAATCCTAAAATCAATGAACAGGTTGTTGAAGGCACGTTATCCTATACCCTTATTCCTCAGGGAACTTTGGCTGAAAAGATACGTGCAAACGCCTACGGCCTTGGTGGCGTTTTGACACCGGTTGGTGTCGGAACGTTGATGGAGTCGGAGCAGGATGAGTGTGGACAGAAAAAAATGACGATTACCATTGACGGCAAAAAATATCTTATGGAACGGCCTTTAAAAGCAGATTATGCTTTTATCCGTGCTTCTGTGGCAGACAGATTTGGAAATTTCATGTGCGCAAAGGCAACCAAAAATTTTAATTATGTGATGGCAGGAGCAGCCGAACATACAATTTTGGCAACAGAAAAATTGGTGGAAATCGGTAGTGAAAATCCGGATAAATTTGCTGTGCCAGGGGTATTGGTAGACGCTGTTGTCGAAGGAGAAAAACCATGGGAAATATAAAAGAAAGAATAGCAAAACGATGTGCCAAAGAATTTAAGGATGGAGATTTCGTCAATTTAGGCATTGGGCTGCCAACGATGGTGGCAAACTATATTCCGGAAGGAGTTACCGTGACGCTCCATTCGGAAAATGGGTTTGCCGGTCTGGATACTATTGCCCCGGAAGGTCAGGAGGATGTGGATATCGTTAATGCAGGGGGGATGTATGTGACCGCTGTGGAACGGGTGAACTACTTTGATACTGCTACTAGCTTTGGTCTGGTGAGAGGCGGACATATAAAGGCGACGGTGCTCGGAGCTATGGAAGTTGCGGAAAACGGAGATTTGGCCAACTGGATTGTTCCCGGAAAGAAGGTTGCCGGGATGGGCGGCGCGATGGACTTGGTAACGGGAGCTAAAAAATGTATTGTGGTTATGCAGCATACACAGAAAGGCGCGCATAAAATCCTAAAAAAATGTACATTACCATTGACAGCAGAGCGGTGCGTGGACCTGATCATCACGGAGATGGGCGTCATGAAAGTGACTTCGGAAGGGCTGGTTGTTACCGAATTGCATCCGGATTATACAAAAGAAGAGATACAGGCGGCGACAGGATGTCCGTTGATATTTAGTGAGACGCTTAAAACAATGGAAGAAAACTAAATAGTAACGATAGGATAGAGAGAATGGGTGAATCAATGAATATGTTGGACGGGGAAAGTCTGAAAGTTGTAATTGCAATGGATTCATTTAAGGGGAGTTTGAGTTCAATAGAAGCGGGAAATGCGGCCAGAAACGGTATTTTGCAGGCATGCAATGCTGAAGTAGTAGTTAAACCCCTTGCTGATGGCGGCGAAGGAACTACGGAAGCTTTGATTGAAGGATTGGGAGGGAACTACGTGTATGTAGATGTTGTCGGCCCTCTGGGAGCATATACCAGAGCAAAATACGGGATTATGCTGGATGGAACAACAGCAGTTATGGAGATGGCAGAAGCTTCCGGACTTGTCCTTGTAAGGCGTGAGAAATTGAATCCGTGGAAAGCTACGACCTACGGCGTGGGCCAGATGATCTTTGATGCAGTTAAGAAAGGGTGCAGAAAATTCATTATAGGTATTGGCGGAAGCGCTACTATAGATGGGGGCCTGGGAATGCTTCAAGCCCTTGGCTATGATTTTCTTGATAAGGATGGAAATTCTATTTCTTATGGGATTGAAAAAATAGATGAAATAGCAAAAATCAGTACAGAGCGCAAGCTGCCAGAGTTGGATGAATGTCAATTTCAGATTGCCTGTGATGTCAGAAATCCTTTATGTGGGGAAAATGGCGCTGTATATGTCTTTGGCCCTCAAAAAGGTGTAAAGGAAGAAGAAAAAAGTATTCTTGATAAAAAAATGCAGCATTTTGCCGCTGTAACAAGTAAATTTCTGGGAAAAGACTACAGTCAGGAAGAAGGTGCCGGTGCGGCTGGTGGTCTTGGATTTGCTTTTTTAAGTTATTTGCCGAATATACAGATGAAACGAGGGATTGATATTGTATTAAATGCAATTGAGTTGGAAAAAGAAGTATCGAAGGCAGATATAGTTGTCACTGGCGAAGGATGCCTGGATTTTCAGACGGCAATGGGAAAAGTGCCAATTGGTGTTGCAAAACTTGCGAAAAAATATGGAAAACGGGTCATCGCATTTGCCGGATGTGTGACGGCAGAGGCCGCGAAATGTAATTACGAGGGCATTGATGCTTTCTTTCCGATTTTGCGGGGAATAACGACACTTGATGAAGCGATGGATAATGAGATTGCAAAAGAGAATATGACACTGGCAGTGGAACAGGTATTCCGGCTGTTACAGATTGAAAAATTGAAGTGATAATGACGATATGAAGAAAATCAGGAAAGAATCCTTTTCCTTACACAATCTTTGGGATACTCCCTTTTACTTTGGTTTTTTATGAAGAGCGGTTTCAGCTGCGCATTCCTCATATGGACGTCTTTCATATGCATGAACATAGCGTCTGGATCTGTTTTACGATAATTATTTCTTCCCTGGAAGCTGGCTGTGTGCCAGTCATAAATGGTCTGACGATCCTGAAAACGGCGGAACAGCTCCAGATACCTCTGGTTCCGGCTTTTGCGTTTTCTTCTTCCATATATAAAAACGGTATGCTGTTCTTTGCATACCTGTTCCAGGAAACGGCAAATCTTCTGAATATCCTGAGCTTTGGTCTCTTCCGATACGCAGAAAGATTGTATGTACTCCTGATTCAGCAGGCTGTAATGGAGTTCCTCCAATTCGTGGCTTAGCAGTCGGACAAAATCATCATTTGGAACAAAACTTCCAAATTTAATGGCAAAACCAGTTGATAAGGTTCGTTAAATTCGGTATAATCTTTATGGTATTTTAATTTACTTGACATATCTTATTATACCATGGATGGCAGGTTCTTCGGAGCCTGCTTTTCTATTTTTAGGCATAAAAATGGAGCCGTTGCTCCATAGATGATTGCTCATCTATTTTGCGACACCCTCTCTGCGTTCCGTTGCATAGCGGCAGGGATTCAGTTGTAAATTGATCGGTCAGGCCGGAACTTTGGAATTATCATTGTTATAAATACGATTACAGTAACGCTTGCCCCTGCTATGTCTGATATTGTTTCAGCATAGAAAACATTTTCCAAAGAACAAAAAACAGGAAAAAGAAATACACATATGATATACAGAATTTTTCTGAAAAAGGATATTGGCAAAGCCAAACGAATTTGCCCCATTGCTGTCAAGCCGTCAACAATCGCATATTGTATCGCAACGCCTAATAGTCCTAATGTATATTTTCGTATACAGGAAGCTGATAAAATTACTGCGGTTTCTTCCTGTATAAAAATATAAGCAAATGTTTCCGGTATCAGTTGTGCCGCAACACAAAGAAGAAGCATATATCCGGCACAAAGATAGAAAACATATCGGAAAACCTGTATGACCTTATCATAATGACCTGCTCCATAATGATAGCTGTATAATGTGCCGCACCCGGCTGTAATTCCCTGCGCCGGATAAAATACTAATACCATAAAGCTCTGTACAACAGCGGCGCAGGAAATATATCTGTCCCCCATGATATTGCCGCCGTATTTCCGCAACGTGAAGTTCAACGAAATAACAAGTAAATTATCAAACAGCATAATAAAAAACGGCAAGCTGCCAATCGTTAATATTTGTCGCACAATGGGATAATTAAGATGGGAATAGCTCAATTTAAAGGCAGGTTTATCGGAAAACAAGAAGAAAAGCACATATAACAATACGCAAAATTGAGCAATTACCGTAGCAACCGCCGCCCCATATATTCCCATATGGAAAACATAAATGAAAATCGGGTCAAGAATTGTATTGACGATTGCTCCGATCATAACTGTAAGCATACCTCGTTTTGCATTTCCAAACGCAAGAATAAACTGGTTCATTCCGGTCCCGCAAAGTACGGCAACTGTGCCTGTTACATAAATCTTAAAATATCCGCTTGCATAAGGGTACATTATGTCGCTGCACCCCAGGGCATACAGTAAAGGCTTAACAAAAATCAGTGACAGAATTGTGAGAATCGCTGACAGACAGAGCAAAAGTATGATCGCGTTATTCATTGCAAGCCTGGCATTTTTATAATCCTTTTTCCCAATAGAAATACTCATAACGGAAGCACCGCCAATTCCAACAAGAGAGGAAAAAGCTGTAATTGCTGTTAATACAGGGGCGCAAATGCCAATACTTGCAAGGGCGATTTCTCCGTCTGCTGCAATATGTCCGACAAAAGCCCTGTCAACAATGCTGTACAAAATATTAAAAAACTGGGCGCACATGGCAGGTATTCCCAATCTCAATACCAATTTTGAAATTGGTATTTGGTCAAATTCATGTTCCATATAATCAGTCCTTAAGATTTATTTGAAATAATTATAGTTGTTTTTCCATTCTCGTGGTACAATAGGCTTGCCAAAAAATATTAAAATCTTAACAAATTAAGGTGCGACTATGGAGAAGAAAAATTACCATGAAATTAACCAATATAAAGATGCTCTTTTTCCAGTTGAGATTTATCGTGTCAATGAAAAAGGTATGTTCCCCTTTGGACGGGGGTTACGGGATTTTCATTGGCATGATGAATTGCAATTCACGCTCGCCGTTCATGGTTCTTTAACACTTCAAGTAGATGCCGGACAATATTTTCTGAATGAAGGAGAAGCGGCATTTATTAACAGTGGAATGATTCATGCGGTAACGAAACTTTCTAAGGGTGGCCAATATGCCAGTCTGAATTTTCCATATAAGCTATTGTCTTTTTTCCCGGGAAGCCGTATGGAAAAAGAGCATGTCTTACCCTATGTTACCGGCGGGTGTCTGCCAGTTGTAATACTCCGTCCTGAAACAGAGTGGCAGAAATCAGCTTTAGACCTTTTGCAGGAAATCAATGTTATGTGGGATAACGATTCAGTCATTCAAAATGAATACCTTATCACAACAAAAATAGTAGCCCTGTGGTATATATTGATCTCCAATCTGTCAGAGGAAAGTAAACATACTTTTTCGGTTGATTTAGTTCGCAGGGAAAGATTACAGTTAATGCTTTCGTTTATTTACGAACATTTTTCAGAGGATATTGCATTAGCCAATATTGCATGTATTGCCCATATCAGCATAGGCGAATGCTGCCGTATTTTCCGGGAGCATTTGCAGACAACGCCCTACCAGTTTTTAACAGAATACAGAGTCCGCAAAAGCATTGAGCTGCTTTCTGGTGAGTTATCTGTGTCAGAAATAGCTGGACGCTGCGGATATAATCAGACAAGTAATTATATTGCAAAGTTCAAATCTATTATGGATTGTACGCCGGCACAATATCGTAAACATAGAAAGTAAGAAAAACAAAAAATCAGAGCAAATTTCAATGGGTTTGCTCTGATTTTTTTAAAATTTATAAGGTGATGTGGAGATGATCAGCATCTTTGCATCTTCATCACAGTTGTTTGTCCAGCGATGGCCGATATAATTTGGATAGTACAGGGTGTCGTATTTTTCCAATGTGTAGGCCTGATAATTTTCAAGTTCAAAACGAATGCATCCTTCCAGCATAAATACAAGCTCTTCGCCGCCATGGTGGGCAAAGGTGCCCGAATCGGAATGTGCCGGAATATCGATGATGGCACCCCACATTTCATTTCGTCCCTGAGTGATCAGTGATTCGATCAGGGCCTTGCCATTACTGATGTTTCGGATAAATGTCTGCTGTTCATTGTGGCGAACAAGACGGACATTGGTTATCTCATCATCCATAAAGAGTGAAAAGACAGGAAGGTCCAGAGCATTGCAGAGGGACTTCAGGGTAAGAAGATTCGGAGAAGTCTTTCCTGTTTCAATCTGGCTGATCGTGCTTGCAGCGACATCCGAACGGGCAGATAAATCGCGTATGGACAGGTTCTTTTCCATGCGTCGGCTTCTTAATATATTCCCAATTTTGTTTAAATCAATATCGGACATGAGGCACCTCCTTTTCTGATTTGGTATTATATAGAAAAAACAGAAATTCGTCAAATACAAATTTCAACTTTATTCAACATGGGAGTGATTGACAAAGCGAACATGATTCGTTATAATGAACGCAGTTTAGCAGAGGAGATGGTATATTTCTATGAAAACATTGTTGAAAAATGCGCTTGTTGTTACCATGAATGCCAATGAAGAGGTATATTCTGAGGGCAGTGTTCTTGTGGAGGATGACAAGATCAGCAAAATCGGACATTTTGAATTGAAGGAAGACGTGGATGAGGTTATTGACTGTAAAGGTAAGATTATTATGCCAGGCCTTGTAAATACCCATGTACATACATCACAGCAGCTTGGACGGGGATTGGGGGATGACGTAAATCTGCTGACATGGCTTCATGACCGCATTTGGCCTTATGAAAGCAATATGACAGAAGAAGATTCTTATGTATCTACTTTAGCCTGCTGTCTTGAACAGATTAAGTGCGGCTGTACAGCATTTGCTGAGCCGGGCGGACAGTACGTTTCCGGCATGGCCCGTGGTGTAGCGGAAGCCGGCGTTCGTGCAAAACTGGCAAAATCCGTCATGGACTGCGGTGAAGGACTTCCGAAAGTATGGCAGAGAACAACGGAAGAAGAGCTGGATAAACAGGAAGAAGATTTAAAGAAATTCCATAATACACACGACGGACGTGTGCAGGTATGGTTTGGTTTGAGAACCATTTTCAACTGTACGGATGATCTGATCGTTCGTTCGAAAGAACTGGCAGATAAATATAATGTCGGTGTTCATATGCATGTGGCCGAAGTTAAAGATGAAGTGGAATATATGCAGGCTACCAGAGGTGAGTGGACCGTCACCCATCTGAATAAACTGGGTGTTCTGGATAAAAACTTTCTTGCTGTACATACCGTATGGCTGACGAATGAGGAAGTTGAGATGTTCCGTGACCATCAGGTAAAGGTTTCTCACAATCCGGCCGCAGCAATGCGTGTCCTTGGCTTTGCAAAGGTACCTCGGATGCTCCGCGAGGGTATCTGTGTGACGATTGGTACGGACGGCGCACCTTCCAATAACCGTATGGATATGGTGGATGAAATGTATCTGACATCCCTGATTCATAAAGGATGGCGTCTGGAGCCGGACGTTGTAAAGGCCCAGGAAATCCTGCGTATGGCAACCATCAATGGTGCAAAAGCCCTGATGGATGAAGAACTTTACGGTTCCCTTGAGGTTGGAAAGAAAGCCGACCTGATCGTTATTAATCCGGATTCGGCCGGTATGCTGCCGTTACATGATCCGGTAGCTAATTTGGTATCTTCCATGCATTCATCCAACGTGGAAAGCACCATGTGTGATGGTAAATGGTTGATGAAAGACCGTATCGTTCTTTCTTTAAATGAGGAAGAAGTGCTTGCAGCAGCAAAAGAACATGCAGCAGCAATTCGTTCCCGTGCCGGTATTGAACTTCCGGATCGTTTCCCGGTAGTTTATCCGATGTCTTCTAAATAGTCATTTATATTTATTTAAATATAAAATGAAGTAATCACTAAAAGGGTAAAGGAGATTGAAACAATGAAAAAACTTGTGGCAATGGCATTGAGCCTGACATTGGCTGTTTCCATGTTGACAGCATGCGGCGGTGGCACAAAGGAAACAAAAGCAGAGACGAGTGCAGAAACAACTGCAGAGACAAGCGGTGAAACAACAGCCGCAGCAGATGGCGAAAGCCTGAAGGTTGCTTTGTGTGTAACTGGCGCAGTAAACGATATGGGATTCTGCCAGTCCGCTTATGAAGGTCTTGTGTTACTTGAAGAAAAGTATGGCGCTGAAATTGCTTATACAGAAAATCTTCAGGCAGCAGATATGGCTGCAGCATTCACAGATTATGCAGCAAATGGTTATGATATCGTTATCGGACATGGTTTCCAGTTTGGTGATCCGGCACTTGAAGTTGGCGCTCAGTATCCGGATACAACATTTATCTGTACAGAAGCAGCCGCAGCCGCTGATAATGTAGCTTCCTATGTTATGAGCTGCGAACAGGGCGGATATATCGAAGGTATGCTTGCAGCAAGCATGACAAAATCCAACAAAATCGGTTTCATCGGACCGATCGAAGGCGCTTCCCTCATCAAGATCATGAATGGTTTTGAGGACGGTGCAAAATCCATCAATCCGGACATCGAAGTTCAGACAGCATGGACAGGCAGCTTCACAGATACAGCTTTAGCAAAAGAAGCAGCTCAGGCTATGATCGACAGCGGTGTTGACTTTATCGCTCATGATGCAAATGAATGCGGTAACGGTGCGATTGCAGCAGCTCAGGAAGCTGGTATCTATGCAACAGGTGATTCCTATGACCAGCATGAACTTGCTCCGGAAACTGTACTTACATCTTCTATGTACAATGTGCCGTTAGTTATCGAATCCGCTTATCTGGATGTTGTTAACGGAACATTCAAAGGCGAAGTTAAGTACCTGGGTATGGCAGAGGGCGTTGTTGAAATGGCTCCATATTATGATATGGAAAGCGCTATCCCTGAAGATGTTCGTACAATGATCGACGAAAAGATTGAAGCAATCAAATCCGGTGAATTTGTTGTACCGCTGGATGAAAACATCAGAAACTAATTTTAAGAAGATATAAAAACAGACAAAAGGGGACGTACTGGCCTTGGCCGGGACGTCCCATGTCTGGTTAATTGAAGACGTTGAAGGAGAAGGATTATGGCAATCTTAGAGATGAAGCATATCAGCAAGGCTTTTTCCGGCGTGTATGCCAATGAAGATATTGATTTATCTGTGGAAAAAGGAGAAATTCATGCTCTGCTCGGCGAAAATGGGGCGGGAAAGACAACGCTGATGAATATTTTATTTGGTATCTATACGGCAGATACCGGAGAAATTTACTGGAAAGATAAAAAAGTTGTATTTGATTCTCCAAGAGAAGCAATCGATCAGGGAATAGGTATGGTGCATCAGCATTTTTCGCTTGTTCAGAAAATGACGGTGTTGGAGAATATTATTCTTGGATTGAAACAGGATGGCCTTTTCCTTTCAAAAATGGACGCCAGAAAGAGTATCATAGAACTGGCGGAAAAATATGGCCTTCGGGTGAGACCGGATGCAAGGATTCGGGATTTATCCGTAGGTGAACAGCAGAGAGTAGAGATATTGAAGGCTTTATACCGGAATGTGGATCTGCTCATTCTGGATGAGCCGACGGGCGTTTTGACGCCGAAGGAAACCCAGGACTTTTTTGAAGTCCTCAGGAAATTGAAAAACGAAGGTTACGCCGTCATTATTATTACCCACCGAATGAGTGAGATCATGGCGATCAGTGACAGGGTAACTATTTTGAGAGATGGGAAGAAAGTAAAAGAACTGGTGACTTCTGAAACCAATCCGAAGGAATTGTCGATGTACATGATTGGACGGGAGCTGCACGGGGATTTTGAAATACAGGAACAGCCGGATAACGGTGTGGCTTTGGAGCTTAAAAATGTCAATATTATGAAAGGCGAAAAGGCGATACTGGACAATATTAATCTGACAGTAAATAAGGGTGAGATACTGGGAATTGCCGGAGTTGACGGCAATGGACAGACAGAGCTGGCAGAGGTGATTGCGGGTATCCGAAAGAATACTTCCGGTGAAATCTGCTTTATGAATGAGAGCATTCAGAAAGCAACAGTAAAGCAGCGTTTTGAAAAAGGAATTTCCTATATATCCGATGACCGTCATGCGGACGGACTGGTCATCGATATGACTTTAAAGGAAAACATGCTGCTGAAAAATTATGATAAGGAGCCTTTTTCTAAAAAAGGAATATTTAATAAAAAACCGATTGAAGAGCAGGCAAAGAATGCGATTCAAAAGTTCCAGATTAAAACAACGGGAACGACGGGGATGGAGTCAGTGGTCAAGCTTTTATCCGGCGGTAATCAGCAGAAGATCATTATTGCCAGAGAAGTCACGGAGGAGGCCAAACTGGTCATTGCAAATCAGCCGACCCGTGGACTGGATATCGGCGCTACCGAGTTTGTACGCCAGACCCTGATGGATGTCCGGAATTCGGACCGGAGTGTCCTGCTGATTTCGGCGGATTTGGAAGAGATATTAGCGCTGTCCGACCGGATTGCGGTCATGTTCGGCGGTAAAATTGTCGGCGTGCTGAACCGAAGCGAGGCCGATGTACAAAAGATTGGCTTGTTAATGGGCGGAATGACAAAGGAGGCCATGTAATGACGGGGAAAAAACAAAAGATAGTTCAGGCAGTCGTTATTGCGCTGATTACAATTATTGTAGGTACTGGCTTGATCGTTATGTCCAATGCCAATCCGATGGACGCCTATACGAATTTCTTTCGGGGTATTTTCGGTAATTTAAATGGATTCTGCGAGGTATTTGTTAAAGCGACACCGTTGATTTTTACAGGACTTGGATGTGCTGTGGCTTTCCGGACCGGATTTTTCAATATCGGAGCCGAAGGTCAGTTTTATATGGGAGCGCTCACGTCGGCCATGGTGGCCCTTGGGCTTCCGGGAGTTCCGGGGATTGTGCGGATTATTCTGGCCCTTGTGATCGGGTTTCTGGCCGGAGGTGTCTGGGCGCTGATTGCCGCTGTATTTAAAGCAAAATTCGGCATTTCAGAAATTATCGTAACGATTATGTTAAATTACATAGCTATCAACCTGATCGGGCTTGCGGTCCGGACATTTTTGATGGACCCGGCCGGCAGCGTTCCTCAATCGGCGAAGATTGACGAGTCCGTGTTGCTGGCACAGATTTTACCGCCGACGCGGCTTCATGTGGGATTTATTATTGCCCTGGTGGCTGTAGCAGTGGTGTGGTATCTCTTAGAGAAAACAACTCTTGGTTATGAGATTAAGGTCGTTGGATTTAATAAGCGGGCGGCAGCCTGTAACGGCATTTCTGTTATGAAAAATATTGTTATTTCAGCCTTCCTGAGCGGTGGTCTGGCAGGACTGGCCGGAGTGGTCGAGGTGTTGGCGATTCAGAAAAAGCTCTTGGAAGGAATTTCCTCCAACTGTGGGTATACGGCAGTTTTGATCGCGCTGATGGCCGGCAATCATCCGGTGGGTGTTGTTATAGCTTCGATAGCCATGGCAGCCATGCAGGTTGGAGCTAATACGATGCAGCGTCAGCTTGGTGTTCCGTCAGCGATTGTGGATATACTTGTCGGGCTTGTCGTGCTTCTTATTTTAGCCAAAGGCCTGATGAGCAGAAAAAAAGCAAAGAAAGCAGCATAGAAAGGAGAGAAAAGAGATGTTGGAACAGATTTTGACCATAGGATTTTTTACAGCCTTTTTCTCTGCCATGGTGCGTATGGCTGTGCCTTTGATTTATGCTGGCTTGGGTGAAATGTTTGCAGAGAAGGCCGGTATCTTGAATATAGGTATGGAAGGTGTCATGCTGAGCGGTGCCTTTTGCTCCTTTGCGGGGGCCATGTTTTCAGGCAGTCTCATGGTTGGCCTTTTGTGCGGTATCCTGGGCGGCGTTGTTGTCAGTATGATTCATGCGGTGCTGTCCATTAAGCTGGCCCAGAACCAGTCGGTCAGCGGTATCGCCATTAACATGTTTGTACTTGGTGTGACAAGCTTTTTCTCAAGAATCTTAAAAGAAGGAAAAAGCTATCAGCAGCTGACCACATTTTCAACCATAAAAATTCCGGGATTGAGCAGTATTCCGTTGATCGGCGACGCTTTGTTCAATCAGGATATTTTTACATATTTTCTGTATCTGTTGATTATTGTTATGACTGTTTTTTATGCGAAAACGGCTAAAGGCCTGGCCTTTCAGGCTGTGGGCGAACATCCGCGGGCGGCGGATGCGGCGGGAATCCCGGTCCATAAGTACCAATACATTGCCATGTTGGTCAACGGAATTTTAGGCGGTATTGGCGGTGCCTATCTGGTACTTGTCCAGTTGGGTGTGTTTACGGAAAATATGATTTCCGGCCGTGGCTATATTGCATTGGCGGCGGTTATTCTCGGCAGATATACGCCGGTGGGAACCTTTGGAGCAGCACTGATCTTCGGCGGTGCCAATGCACTTCAGATTCGATTGCAGGCTGTTGGTGTTCCGCTGCCAGCCCAGGCGCTGGCGATGCTGCCTTATATTATTACACTGATCGCACTGCTCGGTTCCATCGGGCGGAGCAACGAACCGGAATCGTTAAGCAAACCGTATATCCGGGGAAGTCGTTAAAAACTTTATCATGATAAAACAACGAAGAGTATATTTCGATGAAAAATGTACTCTTCGTTTTCATTTTGGGGAATACTAGGGGAAAAGGAGGAAAAATCATGGAACAAAAATTTCAGGGAAGGGAAAGGGTGCTGGATTTGATTTTCGAAGTCGGTGGAATTTTTATTATGTCCGTCGGCATTCACTGCTTTCTTGTACCGGCCAATATTGCTCCGGGGGGCATTTCAGGTGTGGCTATTTTAATTCAATATTTGTGGGGACTGCCGATTGGTATGATGACCTTTGTCATCAATGTACCTGTTTTTGCCTTGAGCTGGCGGTATCTGGGAAGAAAGTATACGCTGCAAAGTTTTGGAGCGGTTCTGCTGAGCACGGTCATTCTCGACTATATAGTGACGCCGTGGCTGCCGATGTATACGGGAGAACGGCTGATTGGCTCACTGTTCGGTGGCGTTTTCATGGGCACCGGCCTCGGTCTGGTATTTTTGCGGGGCTTTTCCACCGGCGGAACGGATGCAATTTCCTTTTTGCTTCAGTTGAAATTCCCGCACCTTCCGATTGGACGGGCTTTGATGATGGTCGACGGATTGGTACTTGCTATTTCTGTTTTTGTATTTCATAATATAGAAGCGGGACTATTTGGCGTCGTGGCCCTGTTTGCTCAGACAAAGGTTATCGACAGTATCATCTACGGCAGTGAGCATGGTCAAATGTTCTTTATTGTTTCGGATAAAAACATGGAGATTAAAGATAAAATTCTTATTGATGTGGACCGGGGAGCCACGATTTTGAAGGCTGTCGGCGCTTACACGATGGAGGAGAAGGCGGTGCTTCTCTGCGCAGCACGAAAATCCCAGTTCGGGCAGATTAAGCGGATTGTCCGTGAAGTGGACCCGAATGCTTTCTTCATCGTCGGCGAAGTGAGCCAGATTCTTGGAGAAGGGTTTAAGCCCGTATCTAATGATATGTAATAAGGAAGGAATAGGATATGAAAACATTGGTTATTGCGGAGAAACCTTCGGTGGGCAGAGATATTGCCCGGGTTTTAAAATGCAGTAAAAATAATCAGGGAGCGCTGGAAGGAGACAAATATGTTGTTACCTGGGCTTTGGGGCATCTTGTGACCCTGGCCGATCCGGAAACCTACGATTCAAAATATAAAGCCTGGGAGATGAAGGATTTGCCGATGCTCCCGGAAAAATTTCAATTGGTAGTGATCAAACAGACGGGAAAACAGTATCAGACAGTAAAAAATCATTTGTACCGGAAGGATATTTCGGAGGTGGTCATCGCCACAGATGCGGGCCGGGAAGGCGAACTGGTGGCCCGCTGGATTTTGGCGAAGGCGGGAAGTCATAAACCGGTGAAACGGCTTTGGATTTCCTCAGTGACGGATAAGGCCATTCGTGAAGGGTTTGCCTATTTAAAAGACGGCAGGGCCTACATGAATCTTTATGCGGCGGCGGAGGCCCGGGCGGAAGCAGACTGGCTTGTTGGAATTAACGGGACCCGGGCATTGACCTGCAAATATAATGCTCAATTATCCTGTGGCCGTGTTCAGACGCCGACCTTATCGATGATCGCTCAGCGTGAAAAAGAAATTCGGGAATTTAAGCCGGAAAAATACTACGGATTGACATTGTCCTGCGGCGGGGTCACATGGACCTGGCAGGACAGTAAGTCGGGGAGCAGCCGAACGTTTAGTTCCGAGCGGATAGAGAAGATAAAAAGTCAGGTTCAGGGAGAAAAGCTGACGGTAAAGGAAGTGCATCGGACGACTAAAAAGACCTATTCACCAGGACTTTATGATCTGACTGAGCTGCAGCGGGATGCTAATAAACGATTTGGTTTCTCGGCAAAGGAAACGCTGAATATTATGCAGCGGCTTTATGAAAATCATAAAGTCCTGACTTATCCGCGAACCGATTCCAGATACATAGGAAAGGACGTGGCTGAGACACTGAAAGAACGGTTAAAGGCCTGCAGTGTGGGGCCTTATCGGAAGGTGGCCGGAAAGCTGATCAACCAGCCTCTTAAATTAAATAAAAGTTTTGTCGATGACAGCAAGGTATCGGACCATCATGCCATCATTCCGACGGAGCAGTTTGTCCAGCTGGAACACATGAGCAGTGACGAGCGGAAGATTTATGATCTGGTCGTGCGCCGTTTTGCGGCGGTTTTATATCCGCCGTGTGAGTATGAGCAGACCACATTAAAAGGTCTGTGCGGCGGCGAAACATTCTCGGCAAAGGGTAAGGTGATGAAACAGCCAGGATGGCAGGCGGCTTATGAGGATTTTGAGGAAGAAGTGTCGGAAGAGGATATTCGGGAACAACTGCTCCCGGAAATAAAGGAAGGGACCTGCGAACTTGTTAAGCTGATTAAGGTCAATGAGGGCCAGACGAAACCTCCGGCTTATTATAATGAAGCGACTCTGCTGACTGCGATGGAAAAGGGCGGCCTTGGTACGGTGGCAACCCGGGCGGATATTATTGATAAGCTGTTTAATACGTTTCTGATGGAAAAGAAGGATAAAGATATTCACGTCACTTCCAAAGGACGTCAGCTTTTGGAGCTGGTACCGGAGGATTTGAAGAAACCGGCGCTGACGGCAGATTGGGAAAAGAAGCTGATGGCGATTTCGGAAGGACGTTTGAAAAAGGATGTGTTTATTCGGGATATTCGTGGCTATACAGAAGAAATTGTTTCAGAAATCCGCACCGGGGATGGAAAATTCCGGCATGAGAATCTGACGAATACCAAATGTCCTCAGTGCGGTAAGCGGATGTTGTCGGTAAAGGGCAAAAACAGCCGGATGCTTGTCTGCCAGGACAGGGAATGCGGTTATCGGGAGACGGTGGCCCGGACGACTAATGCCCGTTGCCCGAAATGCCATAAACGGATGGAAATGTACGGCAAAGGGGATGCACAGACCTTTGTCTGTGCCTGCGGTTATAAAGAAAAACTGTCCATTTTTCAGGAACGGCGGAAAAAAGAAGGCGCCGGCGTGAGCAAACGGGATGTTCAGAGATATCTGAACAAGCAAAAGAAAGAGGCGGAACAGCCATTAAATAATGCTTTTGCTGAAGCCTTTGCAAAATTGAATCTGAAAGAGTAGTTTGGATTCGGATTCACCGGTTCATACCAAAAATAATTCGAGCAGAAATACAACAAGGCAGGAAGTGACGGCTACCTGGAGCAGACTCTTTCCTTTCCAGGCCAGGCCGGCACCGGTAAGCAAAGCGGCCCAGGCAGACCAGAGGCTGCCTGTTTCGGATAAAATGGCAGGAAAAGTCATAACTGCCAATGTTACGTAGGGTACGTAATAAAGGAATGAGCGTATAGTAGTATTTTTGATTTCTTTGCGTATGAGAGTCAAGGGCAGCATACGAATCAGGTAGGTTACTGCAGCCATGACAAAGATATAAATATATATATCAGGTTTCATGAATGATCTCCTTTTTCAGAGTGTTCTTTTCATATACGGGGGATGGCTCCGTATTTGATGCAGCGTTTTCTTCGGATTTTACCGGGAACAAAACAGCCGCACCTCCGGCAATGAGGATGGTGAGCAATATGGTCCGGGTACCGGAAGAAAGAGCAGATATCATTGGGAGCTTTGTGAACATAAAGCTTCCTGCCATTGAGATTAAAATAACGCCGGCTAATATTTTATTTTCTTTGGCCGGAGGAACGATAACGGCCAGAAACATCCCGTAGAGGCCGACACTGAGGGCGCGAACGATATTCAGAGGAAGCAGATTGCCCATCAAAACGCCCAAATAGGTGCCGGTGGCCCAACACGGAGCGGCAATTGCGATGATACCGTAGGTGTAAAAGGGGTTCAGCTTTCCCGGAACAGCCATGGAGACACCAAAAATTTCGTCTGCAATATCAGTGGCGATGAGCAGTCGATGACGCAGAGGCGTTTTCTGGGGAAGCTTTTGACTGAGCGCGCAGGACATTAAAAGATAGCGGGCATTGGCGATGAATACCATCAGAGCCACCTCCAAATAACCTGCGCCGGCTGAAATTAATGTAAATCCGGCAAATTCACCAGCGGATGCATTATTGGTCAGACTGGCAAGCATTGCCTGAAAGGGTGAAAGTCCGGCATTTTTGGCTGCAATCCCGAGGGTAAAAGATACGGCCAGATAACCCAGGGCAATGGGAAGGCCGTCCCGAAGTCCTCGGGAAAACCATGTTCTATTTTCATTTCTCATAAGCGTACCTCCTTTTTAAACATATTGTATCTCTGCTATTGAAATTAGTCTAACGAATTATTATAATTAAACTATTAGTTCAACTTATGGAAGGATGAAGCGGATGAATCGATATGAAGTCTTTATCAAAGTGGTGGAATGCGGAAGCTTTACAAAGGCGGCAGAAGTTTTGGATTATACTCAGTCAGCGGTCAGTCAGATGGTACATACGCTGGAGGAGGAATTGTCCACAGTGCTTTTACTTCGTTCTAAGAATGGCATAACATTGACGGCAGATGGCGAAGCCTATTACCCTTATATATGTTCGATCAACAATGCGCATCGTGAGTTGGAAGAAAAATATCGGGAAATGCAGGGGCTTGGCGGCGGAAAGATACGAATCGGGTCCTTTACCAGCGTGAGCAGAAACTGGCTTCCGGGATTGATGAAAGCTTTCAAAGAAAAATATCCGGATGTACGCTTTGAATTATTTCAGGGGGAATATACGAATATTGGTCAATGGATTAAAGAAGGAAAGGTGGATTTTGGATTTGTCGTGCCTGATGCGGTGAGCGGGCTGCAGGTTTTGCCGCTTT
>CABRLU010000013.1 GCA_902471845.1 uncultured Lachnospiraceae bacterium
CGTCGCAGAAGTTCAGAAGGATGAAACGATGAAAGGTGAAGCGTCCATGTCACCGATCATGGCCTGGCTGCCTTATGGAATCATTGCCATTGTACTTGTTGTTACCCGTGTTCCATGGACCGGATTACAGTCCGTTATGAATGTGACAACGCTGCCGTTTGCCATTGGTATCAAGAATATTCTTGGCGTTGCCGGTGTGGACTGGACCTTTAAATGGGCGTGGAGTCCTGGCATTTTACCTTTTACGATCGTAGCTCTGCTTATTATTCCATTGCATAAAATGAAGGGGGCTCAGGTGAAAGCTGCCTGGAAAGAAACCGGGAAAATGGTCAGCGGCGCTGCAGTTGCTCTGTTATTCGGTATTGCCATGGTACAGCTGTTCCGTTTCTCAAATGTCAACGCAAGCGGTTTGAACAGTATGCTGATTGAAATGGCCAGAGGTCTTGCAGCCCTTGTAGGCAAAGCTTATATTGTGGTGGCTCCGTTGATTGGTGTTCTCGGCGCTTTCATTTCCGGTTCGGCCACGGTATCTACTACTTTATTTGCCGCATTACAGTATGAGACGGCGACGATTCTGGCACTGCCTCAGCTTCTGATCATTGCAATGCAGGTAGCCGGAGGCGCTATGGGAAATATGACCTGTGTAAACAATATCGTTGCAGCATGTACAACCTGCGGTACGATTGGCGCAGAAGGACGGTTGATTCGTTCGAACTGTATTCCGATGCTTATTTACTGTGCATTGACAGTTTTGATTCTTGGCGGTGCTATTTTGATGGGAGCTAACCCTTTCCCATTGGGATAGAGCGTTTAGAATAGATGTAAAACTCCCGGGAGAGGCAAAGCTATATACACTGCAATGAAATTTACTGATGAATAAATAAAAAATATAAAGTCGCAACCCCAAACTGCTCTGACTCCCGGGAGCACATTGGAAATATCGAAAGAGGAGATGAGTAAATAATGAGCAAATTGATTACAGCAGATTATGCTGCATCGTTAATTAAAGACGAGATGGTTGTAGGCGTCGGTGGATTCGTCGGCTTTGGTACACCGGAAGAATTACTGATCGCCATTGAAAAAAGATATACGGAAACCGGACAACCGATGAATCTGACGGCTTTTCATTCACCGGGAATCGGAGATAGTAAAACAAAGGGCATGAATCATTTTGCCCATGAAGGGCTGCTCAAACGTCTGATCTGCGGTCATGTTGGTCTGGCTCCAAAGCTTGGTCAGCTCTGTGCCGACAATAAGGTTGAATGCTTTATTATTCCGCAGGGAGTATGCAGCCATTTACTTCGGGCCGCCGGAGGCAGAAAACCGGGATTAATTACCCATGTGGGATTAAAAACCTATGCGGATCCGAGAATTGAAGCCTGTAAAGGAAATCAGGCGGCGAAAGATTCCGGCTATGAGGTTGTGGAATTGGTAAATCTTGACGGCAAAGACTATTTATTTTATAAATCTGTTCCGTTGGATATTTGTTTCCTTCGGGGAACCTATGCTGATGAAGCGGGAAATGTGTCCCTGGTTAAGGAAGCCGTACATGGCGATCAATTGGAAATGGCCATAGCGACCAAAAATAACGGAGGTATCGTTATTGTTCAGGTAGAAAAAATGGTAAGCAAAGGTGTGCTGCCTGTAAAGGATATTAAAATACCTTCCGCTCTGGTAGATTATGTTGTTGAATCCACACCGGAAAATCACTGGCAGTCCTTCCTGGAACCGGGATATCGTCCGGAACTTACTGGAGAAATAAAGATTCCGGTAGCGGCTATTCAGCCGATGGAACTGAATTTACGGAAAATCTGTGGACGGCGCGGAGCCATGCTGATGAAGAAGGGTAATGTGGTCAATCTGGGAATCGGCGTACCGGATGCGGTAGCGGCGGTTGCCGGTGAGGAAGGAATTTCTGATCAGATCATACTTTCCATTGAATCTGGTGTCCTCGGGGGCGTACCTACCGGAGGCGTCGGTATTGGCGGTACGGTAAATCCGGAGGCCATTTTGAAACAGCCGGATAATTTTGATTTTTACGATGGCGGCGGATTAGATATGGCATTTCTCGGTCTGGCGGAAGTGGATGAAAGAGGCAATGTCAACGTATCCAAATTTGGCGGCCGGGTCGTTGGTCCGGGTGGATTTATCAATATTACACAGAATGCCAAAATTGTCGGTTTTTGCGGTACTTTTACGGCCGGCAAGATGAAATATGAGATTAAAGACGGCGAGCTTCATATTCTTGAAGATGCGCCGGGCATTAAATTCAAAAAGGCTGTGGAGCAGATTACCTATTCCGGTGATTATGGCATGGAAACGGGGCAGCCGGCTTATTACATTACGGAACGGGCTGTTTTTAAGAGAGTTCCGGAAGGTATGAAATTGATTGAGATTGCTCCGGGAGTAGATCTGCAGAAAGATATTCTGGACAAGATGGAGTTTACACCGATCATGGACGACATTCAGCTGATGGATGAACGTATATTCAGAGACACATTAATGAACTTGAGTTTAAGCGAATAAGAACGACTTACAGGAAGATTCAAAGGGAGATTGAGAAAAATGGGTTATATTTATTCTGAGGAGACAAAGGAATTAGTTGAAGCAGTCAGGGATTTTTGTAATAAGGAAGTGAAAGAGCAGTGCCGGGAATATGACCGTACCGGCGAGTGGCCGAAAGAAATCTATGCCCAGGCAAAGGAAATGCAGCTGCACATGCTGGAAATACCTGAGGCATATGGCGGCCTCGGTTTGGACGAAGTGTCCGTTGCCGCAATTATTGAAGAAATGGCTCAGGCCGACGCCGGTTTTGCTCTGACATTTGCGGTCAGCAATCTGGCAGTTAAAGGGACATTGAAGTTCGGAAATGAAGCACAGAAAAAGAAAGTCTTTGAAAAGATTATTGCCGGAGATTTTGGCGCTTTTGCATTGACAGAGCCTCAGGCCGGGTCGGATGCGTCCAATGTGAAGACGACCGCCCGCAGAGAAGGCGACAGTTATGTGCTGAATGGACGTAAATGTTTTATCACCAATGGCGGTGTCGCCGGAATATATCTGATCATGGCTTTGACAGATAAAACAAAGGGACTGAAAGGCATGAGCGCTTTTATCGTCGAAGCGGGGACTCCGGGACTTTCAACGGGCAAGCATGAGGATAAAATGGGTATACGCTGTTCCAATACCTGCGATGTTGTTATGGATGAGTGCCGTATTCCTGCAGAAAATCTTCTTGGGAAAGAAGGAGAAGGCTTTAAAATTGCCATGCAGGTACTGGATATTGCCCGGACTTTCGTTGGATGTCTGGCAGTAGGCATTGCCCAACGGGCGATGAATGAAGCAGTGGCCTATGGAAGAGAACGTATACAGTTTGGCAAGCCGATTGTCAAAAATCAGGCCATTGCTTTTAAAATCGCGGATATGGAAATTCAGATTGAGACGGCCAGACAGATGGTTGCCCATTCCTGTCGACTGATGGATATGGGATTGCCATATGGTAAGGAGTCGGCCATTGCCAAATGCTACTGCAGTGATATTGCAATGAAGGTAGCTTCTGAAGCTATTCAGATTTTTGGCGGTTATGGTTACAGCAGAGAATATCCGGTTGAAAAATTGCTTCGTGATGCTAAAATTCATCAGATTTTTGAAGGAACAAACGAAATCCAGAGAGTGGTTATTTCAAATCATATTTTGCGATAAATGAAAATTTATAAAGAAATCAAACCCTTCCTTAACCTTAGGTAATAAATGAAAGGTCCCGCAATTTGCACCATTGCAGGGCCTTTCGCCATGTTTTTTCTTATAAATACAATTTCATTGGACAGTTAATGGAACGTGTTGTATACTTAGAATAATTGAAATGAGGGACTGACTTACGGACAGAGGAGGTATGTGGCAGATGTATCAGTATTTTATGGATTCCCCGATCGGGCGGCTCAGACTGGTCGAAAAAGATGGTTTTATTAAAGAAATATCCCAGGCAGATGTGCCGGCAGCTCGCTTGAATTCTGAAGGGAAGATTATTAAGACGGCAGAGACGTTTGCTTCTGCGGTGACCAAAAAGACGGAAGCACTGGCGGAGACAGAACGGCAGCTTCGAGAATATTTTGCGGGGGTGCGGAAGGTGTTTGATGTGTTATTAAAGCCGGATGGGACCGCATTTTTTCAAAGTGTATGGAAGGCGCTGCAGGACATTCCATACGGAGAGACACGTACCTATGGAGATATCGCGAAGGTCGTTGGTAAACCCAAAGCAGCCAGAGCTGTGGGGATGGCAAACCACCATAATCCAATTATGATCATTATTCCATGCCATCGTGTCATCGGTGCCAATGGCCAGTTGGTGGGTTACGCCGGTGGCCTGGATGTAAAGCGCCGTCTGCTTGATCTGGAAATGAGTCATGCCGGATAAAGCGGCAGGAAGGAATGAAATCATGGATGTTGAGAGCGTAAGAAACATGTTAGTAGATCTGGCAGATGAGGATTACCGGGCGTTTCACAGCAAACTGGTGCCGGGAACGGAAAATATTCTTGGCGTTCGGGTGCCGGAGCTTCGGAAACTGGCAAAAAAGCTGGTGAAAGAAAACTGGCGGGAATATTTTGAGGCTGCACCGGACATGTATTATGAAGAGGATATGCTTCGGGGTTTTATGGTCGGCTATGGGAAAATGGATCTGGAAGAACGGCTGGAAAGAATTCGTGAATTTTTGCCGAGTATTCATAATTGGGCAGTTTGTGACTGCTTTTGTTCCACTCTGAAATTTACGGAAAAACATCGGGAGACGGTCTGGGAATTTTTGAAGCCCTGTTTTACTTCGGATAAAACCTATGATCTGCGGTTTGCTTCAGTGATGGCTCTGGATTATTATACATTGCCGGAGTATGCGCATGACGTTTTCCATTATTTTGATCATATGAAGAATTCGGACTATTATGTTCAGATGGCGGTAGCCTGGGCGGTTTCTGTATTTTATGTGCATTTGCCGGAAATGACAGAGGACTATATTCGCGAAAACAGGCTGGATGATTTTACCCACAATAAGGCAATTCAGAAAATATGTGAGTCTTATCGGGTGGATAAGGAAACGAAAGCCCGCCTTCGGAGTTTGAAACGAAAATAGAAAATGCGGTGACATCGGAACATGAAGATAGGATATTTTGCATTAACAGAGCAGGGCTTTGAACTGGTAAACCGATTAAATGAGCAATGGCCCGGAGAGGTTTTTCCAAAGTCCGGTTTAAAACAGCATATGGAAGAAGCGTGGAGCCGGATGGATGCTCTGGTGTGTGTCATGGCGGCGGGAATTGTGGTGCGTCATATTGGGCCGCTGCTTCAGGGAAAAGATAAGGATCCGGCGGTGATCGTTATGGATACCCGGGGGCAGTGGGTCATCAGCCTTTTGTCCGGACATTTGGGCGGAGCCAATGCACTGGCGGCCCGATTAGCTTCAGTAACAGGCGGACATCCGGTGGTGACGACGGCGACGGATGTAGAAGGCATTGTGGCCTTTGATGAGGCGGCGAAAACGAATCAATTATTGATTGAAAATCTGCCCGCCTTAAAATATGTCAGCGGCAGCCTTTTAAATAAGGAAGAAGTGAATGTGGTCATCGACCCGTTTTATGAGATTGAAGCAGGCGGAGAAAGGACTTTATATCTTCGTCCTCAGACTCTGGTGTTGGGTGTCGGATGCAAAAAAGGGATGGAGCCGGAACGAATGATGGAGGCCTTTCGGAAATTTACGGAAACATATGTCCCGGATATCCGGTGTATCCGGGCGGTGGCAACGGTGGATAAAAAGTCCGGCGAAGCAGCAATTCTCCATCTTGCGGAAAGGCTGGAGGTTCCGTTAATGATTATTTCCAGAAAAATGATAGGGAACCTGGACTTTCAGACGGTGCCGGGAGGTCCTCTGGAATTTTCCGCTTTTGTGGAGAAAACTCTTGGCGTGGGCTCTGTGGCCGAGGCCAGTGCCTATCTGGCCGCCAGATCTATGGCAGGCGGCGCCTATGAAACCGGACGGTGTGTCGCAGAAAAAGAGGCGGCCCGCTTAAAAATAAGAAAACAAAAGTATGAAGGAATCACCTTTGCAGTGGCAGAGATGAAACAGACGATAGCTATATGAGTATACAGTTGATCAGTGTCAGCCATAAGACAGCAGATTTGAATATACGAAGCTGCTTTGCGCTGACAAAAGAGCAGCAAATTAAATATTTAAAAGATATGGTTTCCGGCGGGTACATTGAAGAATGTGCCCTTTTATCGACCTGCAACCGGTTGGAGATTTACCTTTACGGCAAAGATGGGAATCAGAGAGAAATTTTTTCGGAGGCAGAGAAGGGGCTGCTTCGGATGATTGCATTCCCGGAGGGGGTCGACGGTGCCGAATACCTGCGGTTTTATGAGGGAGAAAAGGCGGAGCGTCACCTTTTTTTTGTGGCGGCCGGATTGGATTCGATGGTCATGGGAGAAGATCAGATTTTAGGACAGGTGAAAGAGTCCTGGCAGCAGGCGATGGTAGCGGGAACAATAGGAACCTGCTTAAATACCTGTTTTCGTTATGCGGTGACCGGAGCTAAAAAGGTGAAGACAGAAACTGATTTGTCACGAACCCCCGTATCCACGGCGACCATTGCGATTAAAGCCGCCAGAGAATATCTGGGAGATTTGAAAGAAAAAAAGGTACTTTTAATTGGTGCTTCGGGTAAAATCGGAAACAGTATTTTTAAAAATCTTCTTTCGGAAGGTGAGACCCAGATTTATATGACCAGCCGACAGCATTGTCATGGCGGAAAAGGGGAAAGATATTTGGAACTGCCCTATAGTGAACGCTATGCATGGCTGGATGAAATGGATGTGGTTCTCAGTGCAACGGCAAGTCCCCATTATACGCTGACATTGGATAAGGTCAAAAAGGCCCTGGTTACAAAAAAACGCCGGGTATTTATTGATTTGGCTGTACCGCCGGATATTGACCGGCGGGTTCAGGAGCTTTCGAATACCAGCTATTATAATATTGATGATTTTTCACGGGTGGCCGATGAAAATAATCGAAAAAAGGAAAAGGAAGCAGCAGCGGCGGCAGACATTCTGGAAGATTACCGGATTCAATTTGAAAAGTGGATGATTTTTCAGAAATCTTTTCAGGAGGTACAGTCTGTGAAAGAAAAAATCTGCAGTCAGGCCGAAGCAAAGGGGATGGACAAAGCCCTTTCCCATTTCTTCTTTGCATTGCGGGAGAGCTTTGAGCCGGGACAGTTGGAAATGTTTATGGAAGCTTTGAAGAAGGTTGAGGAATCCTATGAAGAGAATTGATGTGGTTGGATTTGGGCCGGGCGGCTATGAGTATATGACGGTCCAGGCCATTGCGGCAATGAAAGCTGCCGATGTGATCGTCGGTTATACAACATATATTGATCTGATTAAAGATATATTTCCGGATAAAAATTTTTTAAATACACCGATGACCCGGGAGGTGGAGCGGTGCCGGATTGCTCTGGAAGAGGCAAAGAAAGGACAGCAGGTAGCTCTGATCAGCAGCGGCGACAGCGGTATTTACGGTATGGCGGGCATCATGCTTCAGGTTGTCCAGGCTTCGGGAGAGGATATTCCGGTACGTATCATTCCGGGAGTGACGGCGGCCAGCGCAGGAGCGTCCATGCTTGGCGCACCGCTGATGAATGATTTTGCAATTATCAGTTTAAGTGACCTGATGGTGCCGATTACACAGATCATGCTGCGGGTCAAATGTGCGGCGGAGGGTGATTTTGTCATCTGTCTGTATAATCCAAAAAGCCGGAAACGTAAAGATTATCTTGAAAAAGCAGCGGATATTATAATGACTTACCGAAAACCGGAAACGCCGGTGGGAATTGTCCGCCGGGCCGGACGGGAAAACAGTTCCTGTGAGGTGACGACACTAAAAGAGCTTAAAAATGCCGAGGTGGATATGTTTACGATTGTTATTATCGGTAATTCCATGACCTATGTTCAGGATGGAAAGATCATCACGCCGCGGGGATATGTTCTGGAGGAGGTATAAGAATGGCTGTATTTCCTATGTTTATTGAATTAGAAAGAGAAATTTGTCTGATTATCGGCGGTGGAAAGGTGGCCCTTCGTAAGGCGGAGGCGCTTTTAGATATGGGGGCGGAAGTCCATGTCATCAGCCGGAAATTTGAACCGGAGCTGTTGGAACTTCAGACACCGGAACGATTGGAATGTCATGAAATAGATGAAGGACCGCTGGCAGCGGCCGTATGGCTGGAACAGAATGCCAGAAAAGAAGGTATTGGAGACGTGGCCATGTTGATCTGTGCGACGGATGATGAGCGGGTCAATCATCAGATGGTTTTATGGGCAAGAAAAAAACGGATTCCGGCAAACTCGGCAACAAATCCGAAGGATTGTGATTTTTATTTCCCGTCAGTGGTACGCCGGGGAAATCTGGTGGTTGGTATATCTACAGGCGGAGGCACGCCGGCTCTGGCGCGGATGGTATCCCGGCAGATTCAGGAAGCTTTGCCGGACTGGTATGAAACTTTGGCTGAGACTGGCGTCGAAGCCCGAGAACGTATCCACCAGGCAACGACAGATTCGGGAGAACGTAAAGAGATATTGGTGAAAGTCCTTCAGGCGGCATTAGAAGACAAAGGGCGTTTGACGGAGGAAGATATTGATAAAATTATCCGGGATAACCGGTCAGGAGAAGAGAATGATTGAAAAAATCCGAATTGGGACACGGAAAAGTCTGCTGGCTCAGGCCCAGACCCGGATTGTGGCTGAAAAGATTAAAGAAATTGTACCGGAAATAGAGATAGAGATTCTTCCTATAATGACAGAGGGCGATGCACGTCTGGATAAATCTCTGGGAAGCTTTGGCGGCAAAGGCGTCTTTACAAAAGAACTGGAGCAGGCACTGTTGGATGGCCGGATACATATGGCTATTCACAGTGCAAAAGACATGCCGATGGATTTTCCGAAAGGTCTTACGCTCGGTGCCGTTGTTGAGCGGGCAGAGTGGGAAGATATGATTGTGACACGAGACGGAAAGCCTCTGCGGGAAATGGCACCGGGGACAGTGGTCGGCACAGGAAGTTTGCGTCGCAGCCTCCAGCTCCGCATGCTGAATCCTGGAATTCAGACAAAAGAGATTCGCGGCAATGTGCAGACCCGGCTTCGAAAACTGGAAGAAGGCCAGTATGACGCCATTGTTCTGGCCAGGGCGGGGATTGAACGGCTGCGGAGAGATTTACAGAAATATCCGGAGAACAAGGAAGAAAACGGGGATTTTTATTCCCGGTTCCAGTATGAGATTTTAAGTGAGAAAGATTTTCTGCCGGCGGCCGGGCAGGCAATTTTGGCCGTTGAAGTATCCGAAAAAACGCTGAAAGACGAGCGTTTTGCTGAAATCTGTCGGAAACTGAATCGAAAGGAAGCAGAATGCCAGCTTTTGGCGGAACGGAGCTTCCTGTGTCATATCGGCGGCGGCTGTAATGCGCCGGTCAGTGCTTTTTCATGGCTTGACGGCAGAGTGCTTCATATAAAGGGAGGCTTTGCTGCAGATGGACGGCATATGATTTTTGATGAGGTCCGGGCCGTTGCAGCGGATGCTGAAAAGACAGGAAAAGAACTGGCGGAAAGACTTCGGACGGGCGCTCTCCATCAGGCTTCGCGCGGCAAGGTGTTTTTGGTAGGGGCAGGACCGGGAGACGCAGGCCTTATAACAGTTAAAGGGCTGTGGTGTATCCGTCATGCGGATGTGCTCGTTTATGACTATCTGGCGTCGAATGCCTTGTTAAATGAGGTCAGTGAGGATGCGGAATTGATCTATGCCGGAAAGCGTTCAGGGCATCATCATATGTCTCAGGAAGAGATTCAGGAAATTTTATTGGAGAAGGCTTTCGAGGGAAAAATGGTTGTCCGTTTAAAGGGCGGCGATCCGTTTATTTTCGGCCGTGGTGGTGAGGAAGCGCTTGTCCTTGAGGCGGCGGAGATTCCCTTCGAAATTGTACCGGGAGTTTCCTCGGCTTACAGTGTACCGGCTTACTCGGGCATTCCGGTCACCCATCGGGGACTGGCTTCCCAGGTCCATTTTATTACTGGTCATGAGCAGGCCCAAGGGGATACATCTGCTATATCTTATGCAGGGCTGGCAAAATACGACGGAACATTGGTCTTTCTTATGGGAATTAAGCGGCTGCCGGAAATCTGCGAAGCATTGATTGAGAATGGAAAGGATAAATACACACCGGCGGCGGTTATTCAAAGCGGCACGACCAGCCGTCAGCAGACGGTCGTGGCCACATTGGAGACCATTGATGAGGCTTGCAAAATGGCGCAAATCAAACCGCCGGGAATACTTATTGTGGGAGACGTTGTGAGTCTTTCTGAAAAGCTTGACTGGCGGCCGGAACTTCCCCTTACCGGAAAGCAGGTTCTTTTGACCGGAACCCGGGAACTGGTGAGGAAACAGCATCTGAGCCTTTTGGCAAAGGGGGCTGAGGCCATTGATTTGAGTCTGATTTATACGGAACCGGCAGACGATGAGGAACTGGCGGAAGCGATTCGAAATGTGAGCGCTTATTCCTGGCTCGTTTTTACAAGCAGTAATGGTGTGGCTCTCTTTTTTGAATCTATGAAAAAGTTTGAGATCGACTACCGACGGCTGGCCTGTTTGAAATTTGCCGTGGTAGGACCGGGAACGGGAGATATGCTGAAAAAGTATGGATTTTCTGCGGATTATATGCCGGAAAGTTATACCTCTGAAAGCCTGGCGGAAGGCCTGGCCAGACAGATGGGGCCAATGGAAAAGGTGCTTATCTTCCGGGCAAAGGAAGGCTCAAAATCTCTGAATCAATATTTTGATGCACAGGGGATTGGGTATAATGATGTGGCCGCTTACACAACCCGTACCGACTGGCGGAAACGGGATTTATTACTTCGGTCGATGAAGGATGCGGATTACATGACCTTTGCCAGCGGCTCGGCAGTCCGGGCTTTTGCGGAAATGACAGCTGTGGGAGCAGACAGAGAGGACGGTGCGGCGGATGCGGATGCCGGACCAGAGATTATATGTATCGGTCCGGTGACGGCAAAGGCGGCGCAAGATGCAGGGCTTACGGTGACAGCGGTGGCTGAGGATTATACGATAGAAGGGCTGACAGAATGTTTATGCCAGCTTCAGAACAGGGAGTGATAGAAATGGATATGATAAGACGGCCGAGAAGGTTGAGAAGCTCTCAGGCGATTCGGGATATGGTTCATGAATATGATGTTGGACTTTCGGATTTGATTTATCCGGTCTTTGTGGTGGAAGGCAACGGCGTAAAAGAAGAAATTCCGTCCATGCCGGGAATTTATCATTATTCATTGGACACCTTTGAAATACATTTACAGGAAATATGGAACAGCGGTGTGCGGGCAATTTTATTTTTTGGCGTACCGGAGCACAAGGATGCGGTGGGCAGTGAGGCCTATAATCCGGAGGGGATTGTTCAGAGGGCCATACGTCTGACAAAAGAGGATTATCCGGAAATGATCTGCATTGCCGATATCTGTCTGTGTGAATATACGGATCACGGCCATTGCGGTCTGATCCACGACGGTAAAATATTAAATGACGAAACGTTGGAACTGCTGTCAAAGGCGGCCCTGAGCTGTGCGGCCGCCGGGGCAGATATTGTGGCACCGTCAGATATGATGGACGGGCGAATCGGTCATATGCGTCAGGCGCTGGATGACAATGGCTTCGGAGATGTGCTGATCATGGCCTACAGTATTAAGTACGCATCGGCCTATTACGGGCCGTTTCGTGAGGCGGCCCATTCGGCGCCGTCCTTTGGGGACCGGAAAACCTATCAGATGGATTGGCGGAATAAAAAGGATGCTCTGGTTGAAGCAGAGCTTGACATGGAAGAAGGGGCCGATATCCTTATGGTGAAACCGGGGCTGGCCTATCTGGATATATTAAAAACAATTGCAGATGAATTTCCGCTGCCGGTATGCACTTACAGTGTGAGCGGTGAATATTCCATGATGAAGGCAGCGGCCCTCAACGGCTGGATTGATGAGAAAAGGGTTGTCATGGAGACAATGACGGCAATGAAGCGGGCCGGGGCAAAGATGATCATTACTTATTATGCGCTGGATATTGCCCGGTGGCTGAAGGAGTGAGAGAGCATGGATAAAAGTCAGAAAATATTTGAAAAAGCCTGTCGGCTGATGCCGGGCGGTGTAAGCAGTCCGGTCCGGGCTTACCGGGCGGTTGGGCTGACGCCTCGGTTTATTGAGCGGGCAAAGGGCAGTCATATATATGATGTGGATGGCCATGACTATATTGATTATATCGGCTCCTGGGGGCCGATGCTCCTGGGACATGCCAACCCGGAAGTGGCGGAGGCCGTCTGCCGTGCCGTATACCGGGGAACGAGTTATGGTGCGCCGACAGAGGGGGAAGTGACTCTCTGTGAGATGATTATTGATGCGGTGCCTTCCGTGGAAATGGTCCGGCTGGTAAATTCGGGAACAGAGGCCGTCATGAGCGCCATTCGTGCGGCCAGAGGCTATACGGGCCGGGATTATATTGTCAAGTTCGAGGGCTGTTATCACGGCCATTCCGATGGACTTCTGGTAAAAGCCGGATCCGGTCTGATGACCCAGAATGTGCCGGACAGCGCAGGAGTGCCGGAAGCCTATGCCTCCAAAACACTGACGGCAGTCTATAATGATTTGGACAGTGTGAAAGCTTTATTTGAAAGCTATGGGGAACAGATTGCGGCCCTTATTGTGGAGCCGGTGGCCGCCAATATGGGCGTTGTTCTTCCAAAACCGGGATTTCTGGAAGGACTGCGGAAAATTACAGAGGATTACGGAAGTATCCTTATTTTCGATGAGGTCATTACCGGATTCCGTCTCGGCTACTCCGGCGCCCAGGGCTATTATAAGGTCCTGCCGGATATGACAACCATGGGAAAGATCATCGGCGGCGGTATGCCGTTGGCAGCCTATGGCGGACGAAAAGAGATTATGGAAATGGTGGCGCCGTCCGGCCCGGTCTATCAGGCGGGAACCCTTTCGGGAAATCCTGCGGCGGTGGCGGCCGGAGTAAAGACTCTGGAAATATTAAAGGCCCATCCGGAAATATATACACAAGCCGAGATGCAGGCAGAAAAACTGGAAAAAGCATTTCTTGAAAATATCAAAAAATATGATGTGGATGCGGTGTGCAACCGGGTCGGTTCATTGATGAGTATTTTCTTTACAAAACAACCGGTGACAGATTATCCTTCGGCAGCATCCTCTGATCCGGAACGTTTTAAAGAATATTTTGCTGTGATGCTGGCAGAAGGTATTTATATTGCGCCATCCCAGTTTGAGGCTTTGTTTGTCAGCGGCGTCCATTCGGATGAGGATGTCCGGCGGACAGAAATAGCCATTGAAAGGGCTTTAGGACAATGGCAGGCATAATGCGATGGCTGGTTATTGGGGGCACCACTGAGTCGGTGGATGCGGTGAAGTATCTGGAGTCAAAAAGGGTGGATGTTACCGTCTCGGCGGCAACAGATATGGGAGCGGACCTTTATGGTAATTTTTCTGTAAAACTTTGGGTTGGCTATTTAAATCAGGACCAGTTCACCCGGAAAATGCAGACGGCAGAAATCACCCATGTACTGGACGCCTCCCATCCCTATGCGGTGGAAGTGACACAGACCGTTCAAAGGGTTTGTCATGAACTGGGACTGGCCTATTTCCGATATACCCGCCGGGATGGGATGAAGAATGGGAAAGCGGCAACAGAAGGCAATCCGATGCCGGAAATCCATTCAGTGGCCGATGGCCGGGAAGCTGCCGAAGTTTTAAATGAATTAACGGGAAATGTGGCTTTGCTGACCGGGGTCAAAACATTGGATATTTATCGAAATTATGTGAAAAATTTTCAGGAACGCTGTTATGCCCGGGTATTGGATAATGAATCGTCAAAGGCAAGGTGCCGGGAGATTTTTGAAGATGAAAATCACTGGCAGGCCCAGATGCCGCCCTTTGATATTGAAGCTAACCGGAGATTTTTGAAGATGAGCGGGGCGAAGACGCTTGTCACAAAGGACAGCGGCGCAGCCGGAGGTCTGCCGGAAAAACTGGAAGCGGCCCGTTTGGAGGGTGTTTCAGTTATTTTAATCCGCAGACCAGAAGAAAAGGATATTTTGGAAAATCTGGACAGATTGGATGTGTATTTTACATGACAGAATATTTTGAATTACTGGACGAAGAGGGCAATCGAATCGGTAAAGTGAAGGAACGGGAGGCCGTGCATCGGGACGGTGATCTGCATGGCGGCTCCCATATATGGGTAATCCGGGATGTAAAGCCGGATGGCCATTTTCAGGTGCTTCTTCAGCGTCGGCGTTATGATAAGGATTCTTTTCCAGGGTGTCTGGACGTTTCCAGCGCCGGACATATGACTCAGGGAGAAACCTTTTTATCGACGGCGCTGCGGGAACTGGAAGAAGAATTAGGCATTCGGACAACGGAAGAACATTTACAATATCTCTTTAAACAATTGGTTGGCGGCGATTTTGTTTTTTATGGCCAGCCCTTTAAAAATTATGAAGTAAATTTTGTTTATTTGCTGAAGCCGGAAGTATCGCTGGAAACCCTGAATTATCAGCGGGAAGAAATTGAGGAGCTGGTCTGGATGGATTCGGAGGAAATTTTGGCAGAGATACAGGCAGGCAATCCGGAATTTTGTATTTGGGAAGAGGAGTACAGCCGATTCCTTGAAGCGGCAAAAAAAGTTCTGTAAAGGAGGGAAAAGGATGGACAAAGGGGAATTTCGAAATTGCTCTGCGGGACCTGTATTCATGCCCAGGCTGATGTTCGGGGGAACCGGGAGCGGCTGCGGCAAGACCACGGTGACGGCGGCGGTGCTTCAGGCACTGACGGCCCGGAAGATGAAACTGGCGCCCTATAAATGTGGCCCGGATTATATCGATCCCATGTTCCATCGCCAGATTACAGGAAGTCCTTCCATCAATCTGGACAGTGTTTTTCTGGAGCCTGAAAAACTTCGTCGGATTTTCACATGGCATATGAAGGGAAAGGATATGGCGCTCATTGAAGGCGTGATGGGTTATTATGACGGTCAGGGAGGCGGCAGCAAGGGGAGCAGTTATCATGTGGCATCCATCACAAAAACACCGGTCGTACTGGTTGTACGTCCGGAGGGAACCGCTTTGTCAGTGGCAGCCAGCGTACAGGGATTTAAAAACTTTCGGGAAAATTCTATGATTCAGGGTGTTATCCTCAATGGTGTCCGGGAAGGGATGTATAACTTTTACCGGAAACTGCTCGAAGAGGAAACCGGACTGAAGGTCTATGGATTTTTGCCGAAGGATTCTAAAGTTTCCCTGGAGAGCCGCCATCTGGGACTGGTGACAGCCGCAGAACAGGAGCGATTGTCTGAAAAACTGTCGGTGCTCGGTGAGCTGGCGGAAAAGTATCTGGATATGGACGGTCTGCTCACTCTTGCAAAAACAGCAGAGCCGATGGCAGCCCGGGATGCTTTTGATGAAATTTCTCCGGTGGGATATGTTCGTCTGGCAGTGGCGATGGATGAGGCATTTTGTTTTTATTATGAAGACAATCTGGAATTGCTGCGTCGTCTGGGGGCCGAACTGGTGCCTTTTAGTCCGATGCGGGATGCCCATTTGCCTGAAAATATCCAGGGGATTTATCTCGGCGGCGGTTATCCGGAGCTTTATGCAAAGAGACTTTCGGAAAATGAAAGGATGAAAGAAGAAATTCGTCAGGCGGCAAAAAGGCGTATGCCGATCATCGGTGAATGTGGCGGATATATGTACCTGGCGGAAAGTATTCAGGGTGGGAATATGCAGAAGGGCGGTACATCCGATGGCAGAGAAGAGCTCTGGCCCATGGTAGGAATCGTTCCGGGAAAATGCCGAATGACGGGAAAACTCGGGCCTTTTGGTTATGTGACCGGAACCGGCCGGAAAGACAGTCTGATTGGGATGGCCGGAGAAACATTTATGGCCCATGAGTTTCACTATTCGGTAATGGATGGAGAGGCGAAAGATTTTATATTGTCCAAATCCAATGGACGTGGATGGAGCGGCGGCACAGCCGGGGAATATTTATATGCGGCCTATCCCCATTTATATTTTTACGCAAACCCGGAAATTGCAGAAAATTTTGTGCGGGCGATGGAGGCAGTAAAGCATGATGATTAAACTGGCATTGGCTTTTGTACTGGATGCCCTGCTTGGCGATCCGGTCTGGCTTTATCATCCGATTCGTGTGATCGGCAAATGGATTTCTATGGCGGAGAAAATTTTGCGGCGATGTTTTCCGGCAAATCTGTGGGGGGAACGGTTGGCCGGTGTATTTCTGGTGATTTTTGTGGTTCTGCCGTCTTTTGCCCTGCCGGCCGGAGTTATTATTATAGTAGGAAAACTTCATCCATGGCTGGCATTTGCCCTGGAAGTTTTCTGGATGTATCAGATTTTAGCAATGAAATGCTTGAAGATTGAGGCATTGAAAGTATATGATGCACTGACGCATCAGAATATAGCCCTGGCCAGACAGCGGCTGTCCTGGCTGGTGGGACGGGACACGGCAAATCTTTCAGAAGAAGAGATTGTTAAGGCGACAGTGGAAACGGTGGCAGAGAATACGACCGACGGGGTGATCGCGCCGATGCTCTTTATGGCGATTGGGGGAGCGCCTTTGGGATTTGCCTATAAAGCCGTGAATACATTGGATTCCATGGTGGGGTATCGGAATGACAAATACCGATATTTTGGCACGGCATCTGCCAGAGCCGACGATGTGGTCAATTTCATTCCGGCTCGTCTGGCCGGGCTTTTGATGGTGCTTGCCGCTTTTTTCTGCCGTTACGATGCGGCAGGGGCCTGGCGCTGCTTTGTCCGTGACCGGAATAAGCATTTAAGCCCCAACAGTGCTCAGACGGAGAGTGCCTGTGCAGGGGCCTTGGGGATTCAGCTTGGAGGTACCCATGATTATTTTGGAAAACCGGTGGAAAAGCCCACTCTGGGCGATGAAAAGCGGCGGGCTGAGCCCGAGGATATACGACGGGCAAATCGATTGATGGTTGTAACAAGCGTTCTTTGTTTGATTTTGGTTGGATTTGGATGTTTTTGAGGAGGAGGGAAGGATTGTGCCGGATAAGAAAATGGAAATCATTGCGGAAAGTCCGCAGATGAAAAAAATACTTCAGACGATTGAATATATTAAAGATGTAGATTCTTCGGTGCTGATCACTGGTGAGTCGGGAACGGGAAAAGAGGTTATTTTTAAGTATATATGTCAGACAAGTCGGAGAAGTGAGCAGCCAATTGTCAAAATCAATTGCGGCGCCATTCCTGAAAATCTGTTTGAATCCGAGCTTTTCGGTTATGAGGACGGCGCTTTTACCGGAGCACGGAAAAAGGGAAAGGCCGGATTATTTGAGATGGCCAATCATGGCACCCTCTTTTTGGATGAAATCGGCGAAATGAGCCTGGAAATGCAGGTAAAACTTCTCCGAGCCATTCAGGAAAAGGAAATTTTTCGTGTCGGCGGCTCCAGAAATATTCCTGTGGATGTGCGGATCATCGCAGCGACCAATCAGAATATTGATCAGATGGTGGAGGAAGGAAGATTTCGAAGAGACCTGTTTTACCGGTTAAATGTTATTCGGCTTGAAATTCCGCCGCTTCGGGAACGTCATGAGGATATTATCCCTCTCTGTTATCATTTTCTGGAAATTTTTAATAAGAGGTATAATAAGAATAAAGGACTGACATTGCGGGCGGCCCGCACGCTGGCTCATCTGGAATGGCCGGGAAATATCCGGGAGCTGGAAAATCTGGTGGAAAACATTGTGGTGCTGGAACAGGATGAGGTGATGCGGGCCAAACATCTCCAGGAAAGGTATTGCAAAGGTGAGATGCCGCTCGGCGAGGTGACGGTGAAAGGCATTCTTCCATACAAGGAAGCGCTGAGCCAGATGGAGCGTCAGCTTCTTGAAAATACCCGGAATCAGTTCGGAAGTACCCGGCGGATGGCAGAGGCTCTGGGACTGAATCAGTCAACCATTTCCAGAAAGCTGCGGCAGTATCATCTGGATGATGCACCTGAGCATCACTCCTGAAAACCTTATAAATTCAATAAAAAATCGAATCTGACGGCCAAAGGCGATGCAAATAAGCATCACCCTTGGCCTTTTTTTGGGGATTGAATGCATCAAAATCGTTGAAAATAGGCCGATTTACAGCAATTTAAAAGTTGGCATAAAATTTGCTGATAATAAAAGTATCAAACAAAAACGTGAATTTTATTTAGGAGGTAATGAAATGAGCTTTATTTTGACGAAAGAACAGAAAATGATCATCCAGTTGGCAAAGACATTTGCCGAGACAGAACTGGCGCCGGTTGCAGATGAAATGGACAAGAATGCGAAATTTGCGCCGGGATTGGTACAGAAGGTTGCCGATGTTGGATTTTTGGGAATGAACGTGCCGGAAGAATACGGCGGTGCCGGTGTGGATGAAGTGACAAAAGCGCTGGTGATTATGGAAATTGCCAAAGTGGATGCCAGTGTGGCTGAATTGATTGCCGTGCACACATTGACAAATGATATCATTCTGAGAAATGGTACAGAAGAACAGAAAGAGAAATATTTAAGAATGGCTTGTACAGGTTCTGTCGGCGCATTTGCCCTGACTGAGCCAAATGCCGGTTCCGATGCGGCTTCTGCACGGACAAAGGCAATTGTGGACGGCGACGATTATGTAATCAATGGTTCCAAATGCTTTATCAGTAATATGGGCGAAGATGAAGGCGATTATGTTATTCTCATTGCTCTGACAGATCCGGCAAAGAAGACAAAAGGTATGTCAGCTATCATCGTTGACCGGGGAACAAAAGGCTTTTCCGTTGGCAAAGTAGAGGATAAGATGGGACTTCGCGCCGCTCCGGTTTCCGAATTGATTTTTGATGACTGTCGTGTTCCTAGAACACAGCTTCTCGGCAAAGAAGGCCGCGGATTTATGATTGCCATGGCCGGACTTGACGGCGGACGTATCGGTATGGCATCTCAGGGCGTCGGCGTAGCTGAAGGCGCTTTAGAAGCTGCTGTAGAATATTCCAAACAGCGTGTACAGTTTGGTAAACCAATCAATGCAAATCAGGGACTTCAGTGGTATCTGGCTGATATGGCTACCCGGACAGAAGCAGCAAAAATGCTCACACTTAACGCTGCAGACCGTCGTCAGCACGGTGAAAATATCGGTAAGCTGGCTGCTATGGCGAAGTATTATGCATCCGAAAATGCGGTTTATGTGGCTCATAAATCCCTTCAGATTCACGGCGGTTATGGCTATATGAAGGATTATGCGATTGAACGTATGTATCGAGATGCCCGTATCATTCCTCTGTATGAAGGAACTTCTGAAGTACAGAAGATGGTTATTTCAAGAGCGGTTATTGACGGAAAATAGAATAGATCAGGAATCAGGCAGGCCCGGGAATTCTCAGGCCTGCCTTTTATATTGCCATCCAAAGAAAGAATTGCTATAATGAAACATAATTAAAATATATACAGGATGGGATAAAAATGGATAGAAAAAATATATTGTTAATTGGTTTTATGGGTACTGGAAAATCAACGGTTTCCTCCCGGCTGAAAAAGCGTCTGGATATGAAAGAAGTGGATACAGACGCTTTGATTGTAGAACGTGAAGGTATGAGTATTTCAGATATTTTTGCTCAAAAAGGGGAAGAAGCTTTCCGAAATATGGAGACAGCACTTTTAAAAGAACTGGAATCGGAGCATGATCTGATCGTTTCCTGCGGCGGCGGCATGGCTCTTCGGGATACCAATGCGGCCATTATGAAAGCGGCAGGAACCGTGGTATGGCTCACGGCGGAGCCGGAAACGATTTTAGAACGGGTGAAGAATGACGACAGCCGCCCGCTGTTAAGAGGTAATAAAAATACGGCCTTTATCGGAGACCTGCTTGAAAAGCGCCGGCCGAAATATGCTGCGGCAGCAGATATTGCCGTAGCCACGGACCATCGCAGTGTGGATGATATTTGTGATGAGATCATTCGCAGAATAAGCGAGATGTAGGAGATATTATGGAGAAGAGAAATATGGCAGCGATGTGGACTTACTTCTTGTTTTGAATGAGTATCTAAAAGAAAATTTGAAGATGGAATATTCAAAAGAAACTTCAAAAAAAATGAAATTGATTGATGGCTTTTATTTTTCAACACGTTATCCGGGGGAAGATAGTGTCATGCTGGATTCAGAGGATATCGAAGAGTGCAAAGAAGCTGTTGAGGCTTGTCGCAGAGAAACACTTGAATGGATAAGTAGAATAAAAAAATAGCAATATTGCTACAAAAAAAGCTTCATGGAGTATTTTACTCCACGAAGCTTTTTTTGTGTCAGATATAGAACTAATAATCTCTTATATTGTACAAAATATTGGGGCATTTGTCAATCTGTCTACCCTAAAAGTCAAATGATTACTGAAAAATTTGCCCATGGCATTGTTTAGACCGTCAGAATTATAGTCATAAAGAAGGAGGGATATTTTATGCCAAGAAAAGGTGAGAATATTTACAAACGAAAAGACGGAAGATGGGAAGGTCGGTATATCAAAGGACGGGCTTCGGACGGTAAGGCGGTATATGGTTATGTATATGCCAGAACTTATCGGGAAGTTAAAGGGAAGATACTGGATAAACGTTTGTCCATGAGCCAGCCGGACGGAAAGGATGACGGAGATGAATGTGGGATTTTATTTGGGGATATTGCAGCCGAATGGTTTCAGATGATAAAACCCCAGGTTAAAGAGTCGACTCAAAATAAATATCAAAATCTTTTAGAATCCTATATTTTAACGGCCTTTGGTGAAACGTCTCTGTGCCATATGACACATCCTTTCATGGAGGCACAGTGCAGAGAATGGCTCTGTTCTGGAGGAAAGAAAGGCCGTGGGCTGTCTCCGAAGACCGTATCGGATATTTTATCGATTGTCCGGGGGATTTTACAGTTTGCCCAAATCAATGGCAATGACATTCCCTGTGACGGACGCTCGATTCAAATCAAAAATACGGTTCATGAAATGCGGGTTTTGAGCCGAAAAGAACAGGAGAAATTGTGCCTGTATCTGTATTCAGATTTAAATGCCTGCAATATTGGAATTTTAATCAGCCTGTTTACTGGACTTCGGGTCGGAGAAATCTGTGCTTTGCGATGGGAAGATATTTCCATTAGTGAACAGACGATTCATATCTGCCGGACAATGCAGCGAATCCAGGACAAGTCGGGAAAAAACGGTCGGACAAAGATTGTTGTGACTACGCCTAAAAGTCCATGCTCTATTCGTACCATTCCGATTCCGGAAGAGTTGATGCAGATCCTAATATCCTTTCAGACGTCACGGACCGGATATTTTTTAACGGGCAGCTGTCAGAAATATATGGAACCAAGAACGATGCAGAATCGTTTTAAAGCGGCGTTGAAGAACTGTTCGGTGAGCAATGCCAATTATCATGCCCTCCGTCATACATTTGCGACCCGATGTGTTGAACTGGGCTTTGATGTGAAAAGTCTCAGTGAAATATTGGGGCATGCGAATGTCAATATTACGATGAATCGCTATGTACATCCATCAATGGAATTAAAAAAGGCAAATATGCAGCGACTTTCCGGATTATTCATCGTCAAATAGACCGTCAGAAGTGCCGCCGGACTGACAAAACACAGGTCCCGGCGGTATTTTTTCGTGGAGTAAAATACTCTACGAATACAGGAGGACAGGAAGAGCAATGTACGAATATTGTGTGGATTTTAATGAAAAGTATGTGTCCTTTGTCAATTCTTTAAAACAGCCTCTGACGTATAAGTCTGTTGATTTCCTGGGATTAAATTTGTATGAGGGTCAAAGTGATCCGGTTTTTAAGGTATATTATGCGAATAAATTCAGCAGCGGCAGTGATCATCCATTAATAACATTTTTGTCAGAAAAAGGGATGCTGAGATATTTTGAGATGGTGAAAGATACGCTCAGGCCATCAAGTATACGAATGGACATTGCATTAAAAAAACGTACGGATTCGAATATGGAAGCTCTTTTTTCCTATCTCAGGCAGATGACGCCGCTGTTTTCAGAAAGTGAAGCAAAGCTGCGGCGGATGGCGCATATGAAAATTACCGAGATGCCTCAGCATTCTCTGGCTTCCATGTATCATCTGGGTTTTGTTCAGGATGGCGATCAAACACGACTTTTGAAGTATTATGTTTTTACCCGGTGGTGTCCGAATCCGGATGAGCCGAATACTGGCAGTGAATTTCGGGATGAGGAGTATCTGGATGTTCTGTGCAACTGTGGAATTGAGGAATTTAAGAAACTGTCCGCTGTCACAAAAGCCGTTTTAGAGAAATGCGGCGGTCATTTGTGGATGGCCGGAATGGATGTTGGAGAGAACGGATATCGAAGATTTAAACTCTATGTGAAAAATCCAGAACATGTCTATGAACAGTTCATGGAAATCTTTGAAGGCGATATGAGAGACAAGCTCCAACGAACTGTAGAATGGAATTTAAAGCATCCGGAGCTTGAATTTGAAGCAGTGGCTTTTGCCCTGGATTCAGAGGATATTTTTTCAATGAATCTGTATTACGGATGGAATGAAATCGAAAACAAATAAATCCGCCTGATTGGGTGATTTATATAAAAAATGCTGTTTTGTGGATGGCGTTGAAAGGAGGTGCAACATGAACAATACAACGAAAAAGAGCCTTACTTTACAGAAAAAGAAACTGCAGAGTATAGACCAGAGAATGGAAGCGTTATCTGCACAGGGGGTAAAAGCTTCCCAGGAACACTCCGGAGAACTTAATTTCAGCGGTTGTGCTTCAGGTTATTGCCAGGCTTGGGATTAATTTTATTTCTGTTTGGCGAATATGGAAACAAGGCGGCGGCAGGACGGAAGAAGTATGCAGGTGGATATGTATTTTGCAGCTTAAATCCGTTTGGCCGCTGTTTTGTATTTTTAATGAGTTTATGATTATAAAATGAGGAGTAGCAAATGAGAAAAAATTTAGATGCATTTATGAATAAACCGGGGACAAAGATTGTCATTTTGACATTGACGAATAGCTGCAATCTGCAATGTACCTATTGTTATGAGCATAATAAAGAAACCGAGTCAATGAAACTTGAAACGGCACTTAAAATTGTAGAGCATGAGATGACGGTGGATGACGGTTCAGATTTTGTGTGCTTGTACTATTTTGGAGGAGAACCTTTCTTAGAATTTGAGACAATTAAGAAAATACACAGTTATATGCACAGTCATACCTGGTCGAAAGGATGGTTTGGTTTTTCTACAACAAACGGTACGTTGGTTCATGGCGAAATACAGGATTGGCTTCGTGAAAATGCGTCCAGCATGGAAGTTTATGTAAGTCTGGACGGAAGCCGGGAAATGCATAACCGGAATCGCTCCGGCTCCTTTGATCAGATTGATGTGGAATTTTTCCGTGATGAATATCCTTTTGCCAAAATGACGGTGACGGAAGCGACACTGCCAAATCTGGCGGCTGGCGTCATCAGTCTCCATGAAATGGGATTTGAAGTGTCTGCAAATCTGGGATATGGAATTAAATGGACGGAAGAATGTCCGGAAACACTTGCCGAACAATTACAATGTCTGATAGAATATTATCTGGAACATCCGGATATAAAGCCGGCGACCATTCTGAATCTGGCAATCATGGATATGGAACCGGGAAGTCAGACACCGAAACGTTTCTGCGGCGTGGGACCATATATGAAATCCTACGATGTGGATGGTCAGGCCTATCCATGTCATGCATTTGCGCCGCTCTGTATAGGAAAAGATCTGGCAGAGGAAGCAAAGAAACTGGATTTCAGCTGTCCGTTAGACCCGAAAAACCTGGATGAAAAGTGTCAAAATTGTCCGGTCGTCGGTGTTTGTCCGACATGCTACGGTATTAATTTTGGCGCCTGCGGTAATGTATATCATATCAATGATGACCATTGCCGGATGATGAAGGTTCAGTTTCTGGCGAATGCATTGTTTAAATACGAACAGTATCAGCGGGGAATGCTCACCCTCAGTCCGGAAGAAGAATACCGGCTTTTGCGTAATATCAAGGCCGTTCAGGAATTGGCGGACTGACGGAGGTTGGGGACATGAATAGCTATATTCATCGATTTGAACCGCTGTGGGGTGTATGGAAGGTGGAACAACTGCTTGGCGAAGGCTCTTATGGACGGGTCTGGCAGGTCCGCCGGGACGATATGGAAGGCGCCTGTCTGGCGGCGGTGAAGGAGATTGTCATTCCTTCATCAAAGGGAAACCTGACCGGGGCGCGGGCTGAAGGGATGGATGTTGAAGGAGCGAAAGTCTATTTCAGGGAAGTATTGAAAAAGACTTTAGAAGAAGTAGAATTAATGCGTCATCTTGCAGACTGTGCCAACATCGTAGGTTTTGAGGAATACCAGGTCAGGGAACTGAATCAGGAAGATGAGTTCGGATGGGTGCTCCTGATTCGGATGGAGCGGCTTCAGCCTTTTAAAAGCCGTCTTTTGGAGAGAGGCTTAACCCTTCGGGATGCGCTGCGTCTGGGAATTCATATATGCCGGGCTCTGGAGGCCTGTTCAGACCGGGGCATTGTCCATCGGGATATTAAGCCGGACAACCTGTTTTACTGTGAAGAGACGGATACCTATAAACTTGGTGATTTCGGCATCGCCCACTATCTGGCCCGGCCGACAGAAGGAAAGGGAAGGGCAGGCACACTCAGTCATATGCCGCCGGAAGTATTTCAGGGAGCCGAGTTTACATATACGTCGGACCTTTATGCCCTGGGAATGATTCTTTACCGGTTGATGAATGATAATCGCATTCCGTTATTGCCGCCTTATCCGGAAAACTTTACGCCGCAGCAAAGAGACCGGGCTTTGGTGGAAAGACTGAATGGAAGGGAGCCGGGGCCGCCGCGGCTGGCGGTTCCGGCCGATACGGCGTTGGCGGAGGGCAGGCAGTTCGATGGGATTGGCATAAAAGTCGATACGGATACGGCGAAAGAGGCAGCCGAATTGGGAAGGATTGCATGGAAAGCCATTGGGGCTCGTCCCGAGGAGCGATTTGCTTCGGCGGCCGAACTCCGGGAGGCATTAGAAGCTGTTTGTTTGAAGATGACGTCGGAATAAATATGGAGGAGTCATGGAAAAACAATTAATTTGGGTTAATGAGAATGATGAAGTCATTGGTTATGGAGAAAAAATAGAAACCCATCGACTGGGGCAATTGCATCGCGCCTTTTCTGTTTTTATTTTTGATAAAACCAGCGGAAAGATGCTGATACAGAGACGTGCGCTGAAAAAATACCATTCCGGCGGTCTTTGGAGCAATGCATGCTGTTCCCATCCCTATAAAAATGAAACCTGGGCAGAATCCTTCCGGAGATGTATGGGAGAAGAATTGGGAATCCGGCCTGATTTTGCGGAAAATCCGATTGAGAAAGATGCGCCGTCAGATGCGCGCCATATCCAATATGTCGGCAGATTCAAATACTATTCCCAGTATGAAGACCTGGCGGAACATGAAATGGATCATGTATTTGTATACTATCCGGATGAGTCGATAAAAAGCAGGATTGAGATTAATGAGGATGAAGTCGCGGAAATCCGGTGGATTTCTCCGGAGGAACTGGAACAATGGCTGAGCCAGGCACCTGCTGACTTTTCAACATGGTTTGCCGAGGCTTATGCTCTGGCGAAAATAAAAATCTGACACTATACAGATACTGGTGAAAAGGCCGGTGACAGTGGAAATGCTGACGGGGCTCTATCGCTGAGATTTATGTGTTTAACGCCGTAGAGAGAATCTACGGCGTTTTTCATGTTTAATGACTTTTAACGTGTAAAGTATTTTTCTTTAATAATATCCACCGGCATTTCTCTGCCTGTCCAGAGGGTGAAGGCGGCCGCTCCCTGGTAAAGAAGCATGTAAAGGCCGTTAAAGGTCTGACAGCCGTGTTCACGGGCGAGACGGAGCAGTTTGGTTTCTTCCGGATTATAGATGACGTCGGAAACGATTAAATCCGGGCGGAACATGGACATATCTGAGATCAGACAGCCGTCCGTGTTCGGGCACATGCCGACGGAAGTGCCGTTGGTTAAAATATGACTGTTCCCGACGGCGGTTTTGAGGGCAGAAGTATCTGCCAGGTCATTGAGGGTGACTTTACAGTCGGTGCGTGCGTTGATTTTGTCAACGAGGGCCTGGAGACGAGGGAAAAACTGGTCTTTGATATTAAAGACATGAATCTCCTTTAAGCCATCCAGGGCGGCCTGAACGCAGATAGCCGTGGCCGCGCCGCCGCCGCCAAGAAGTGTCATCGTCTTTCCTGTCAGGTCAAATCCGGCGTCCTTTGCCGCCTGCATATAGCCGATGCCGTCGGTGGTATGCCCGGTCAGAATGCCGTTATCGTTGACAACCGTATTGACAGCGCCGATGATTTCAGCCGCCGGAGATAATTTATCGCAATATTCTGCCATCAGATTTTTATCCGGCATGGTCAGATTAAATCCCCGGACGCCGAGGACTTTAAGACCTTCGACGGCGGTCTTCAGGTTTTCTGTTCCCACATCAAAAGCCAGATAGGCGTAATCCAGGCCAAGCTGGCGAAAAGATTCATTGTGCATCATTGGTGAAATGCTGTGAGCGACCGGGCTTCCTAAAAGACCGGTCAGGACAGTATGTCCGGTAATTCTTGATTCCATAATCGTTCTCCTTTATCTGATTGATCTAAAGCTTGCCATTATATAAAATAAATATTAAAATAAAAAAGACGGAATGTCAATTTGGAGGTTTGTATGGATACAGTATATATAAAAGAATTGGCAATTGGAGAAGGAAGACCGAAGATTTGTGTTCCTATCTGCGGAAAAAACAGAGAAGAGATTCTCAGGGAAGCGGAAAGTGTCCGGGAGCTTCCGGCGGATTTGATCGAATGGCGGGCCGACTGGTATGATGATGTATTTGACAGGGTATGTCTGGAAGAGATGCTGCAGTCATTACGCCATAAGCTCGATGATAAACCTTTGTTATTTACTTTCCGTTCGATTCAGGAGGGCGGTGAAAAGCCGATTCGTCCGGAACAGTATCTGGAAGTCAGCCGGACGGTCTGTGCATCTGGACAGGCAGATGCGCTGGATGTGGAATTATTTATGGACGGTAAGGTAACGAAAGAGATTATCGATATGGCCCATCGACAGGGAATGGTCGTCATTGCATCGAATCATGATTTTATCAAAACGCCGGAGAAGGATGAGATGACCCGCCGACTGATTCTTATGGACGAAATGGGTGCGGATATATTAAAAATTGCGGTGATGCCAAAGAGTAAAACCGATGTATTGGAATTGTTGATGGCTACAGAGGAAATGGGACGGCTCTATACGGAAAAACCGGTGGTGACCATGTCCATGGGACCGATGGGGCTGATCAGCCGTCTGGCCGGAGAAACTTTTGGCTCGGCAATCACTTTTGGGGCCGGAGCAAAGGCATCGGCTCCGGGACAGATGCCAGCAGAACAGTTAGAAAAGGTACTGGATGCGATTCATGAAAGCATGGCGTAATATACATCACGGCGGGAAGCGTCGGGA
>CABRLU010000014.1 GCA_902471845.1 uncultured Lachnospiraceae bacterium
CTCTTAAAGAACTTTCGGGATTGTTTTATTGTTTAATTGTCAATGTTCATTTTTTCATGTTGCTCATTTCCGTCGTGCAACTTTTATAGGATAACACAGTTGCAAGCGTTTGTCAACATCTTTTTCATTTTTTTAAGTTGTTTTTTTTCAACTTGTTTTGCTCTCTTGCGACAGCTTTGATAGGATACCACTATTTTTTTAGCTTGTCAACACTAAATTTAAAAAATTATTATTTTTCCTTTAATGACTGCAATCGAATCAATGTGTCTACAAATTTGTCTGCTGCCTCTTTTCCACCTAAAAATGTAATCATCTCTTCTTGTATCTTCTGCCAGACCGGAGAGATCTCTTCCAACTTTACTTTTCCTTCCACAGTTAAGGACAACACAACTTCCCTGCGGTTCTTACCCCGTTCCGAATGGATATATCCGGTATCAATCAAAGGAGCCAGAGTACGGGTCAGGGTACTTTTGTCTAATTTTACAATTCGAGTTAAGTCTGTAATATTTGTTGTGCCGACTGAATTGATATTCGCCATCAATGAATATTGATTTACTGTAATTCCAATATTTTCAAACATTTTATCATAGTAATAAGTCAAAGCGTTTGCCGCCCTCCGGGCGCTCATACACACACAGGGTAAAATTTTTTTATCCATTCGCCACACCTTCCCCTAAAACTTTTTAATCTTATAACTCACCACTGCCGCTATCAGACACAAAATCATATCTGCCGCCCAGATGCCCAGATAACTGCCAAAGCCTTCAAAGCATATGCCCCCAATCCATGCGGACAAAAATCCGCCGATCTGATGCACAAAAAACGCAAAACTGAAAAATATGGTTACTCCCTGCGTGCCAAAAAGGCTTCCGCATATGGCCGATACAGGCGTTACCGTAGCAGAACCTGTAAATCCAAGGAGAAATATGTATATGCATATGATTGGCATGGTCTTCGGCAAAACAAGAAAAACAGCCGTCATAATTGTCCTTGAACCATATAACGTTCCAAGGACCCTTTCCATCGGCAATCTGGAACACAGAGCCCCGGAAAACAGACAGCCAAGAATGGTGGCAATTCCGTATATCGAAAAGGCATAGGATGCCGCCGCATAAGAATGCCCGTAAGACATAATCTGTGTCGCAAGATGATTTGTAATAATCGCCATATGAAATCCACAGGTAAAAAATCCAATCACGATAAACCTGTAATTTCGGTTCTTGAAAGCATCTTTAAACAAATTTTTTATATTTGGTTTTATTTTATCAGATATCTCCATATTTTTCTCTACAATTTTTCTTTTGCCGCACATGCCTATCGTCACCGGAATCATCATGACAGATAATACGGATAAAACTTTCATCCCGGTTGCCAGACCGCCGACACTGATAGCCGTACTGATAATCGGCGAAAAAAGTGTATTCCCTATGCCACTGCTGGCATTGACAATACCATTGACAGCTGCCTGATTTTTTTCAGGTATTTTCGGTGAAATCGTCCCCATGATAACGCCAAAAGAAATCATGCCAAGACCTCCCGGAAGAATAATCCCCAAAACCAGTATTAACGACACTGTCGTTTTACATATTGGGGTGAGTCCGGCGCCAAGAACCACGCATACGATGCCGACAATCAACGAAAAACGACTCCCTCTTTTCTCAGCAATAACCCCGGAAATCGGCTGAGTAATTCCAAAGCTGAGCTGAGCAATAGCCAGCACAAAACTAACCGAGGCAAAGGTTAAACCTGTATTTTCCGTAATTGCCTGAAGCATAATTCCAAAATTGTTCCTTATACCGCTGTTCATCATGTAAATAAAACAGGCGGCTGCTGTCATCAGCAGAAGCGTAACTATTCCATTTTTTTCGTTTTTTTCTTTCATTGTCCTATCGCTCCTCACATAGTTGTATATGCAATCATTGTATATACAACTATCTTACATAATAAAATGCGGCCTGTCAAGCCGCATTTTATCAAAAAAGCATTTTTCCCATGTTCGTTAATGCAGACAATAAAAAGTTATGACCATAAAGAAAACTCAGCAGCGGATTTGCATTTATCTGGGCACTGATCCACTGACCTGGTCCGGTCCATGCAAATACAGTAATGACAATGCACAAAATCCATAAAATAATCATGCCGTGGATTGCCCCGCACACCAAACCACCAAGCACGTTGATTCCGTGAAGCACCGGAAGCTTACTGATCAAGTCCAATCCGGCCTCTATCACCTTCAATATAATAAATGCCAGAAGAAAAACAATCAAAAATGAGACAGAATTTAACACAAGGCAGGCCATATAAGAAGCCACATATTGATTAAACTGACTCACACCGAGAGCTTCATAAATCTGATTATTATTATTCTCAATCAGTGCATTTTTCAGGTACTGAGGCAGAGGATAGCGATTAATCTCTTCAATCTGCTGAGAAACTTTTTCCGCCTGAGCTTCACTGTATGCATCCAGCTTTTCCTCAATCTGTCCGGAAATCATCGTATACATCGGGGTATGCTGAAGTACCTTTCCAAGATAGGGTCCGGCCTGAACGGCTACAAAAAGCGCTATTGCCACGGAAAAGGCTGCGAAAAAAGTTTTAATAAACCCCCGGATACCTCCGACAATGATGGCAATCAAAAGAATCGCCATTGCCCCAATCAGAACATAATTTATACTCATCAATTCCAATACCGCCTTTCTATTTCAGTCGAATCGTCTGTACATTTTGAGCATCAATCAAAATATATTCTTCGGATTTAATGCCGGGAAGAATACTTTCGATATTATGTTCAAAAACATATTGGAATTTTTTGTGTCCCCGGTATGTATACATCTCACATTCCTGATCATTGTAGAATATAATATCCTTATCCGAAGCGGATACGGACTTATAGTCAAAATCAAATGTAAATGATGCAGCTCTTCCTCCGGAAAAACGGTAAACCTCTACTTCATATTTATCTACGGTTTTACCTTCTTTTGCTTCTTCCGTATTCTTCGTAATAACACCTACATTCTTATCCGTAATAAAAATACTCTTTGCTTCTGCTTTAAACGTATAGCTGAACTTTTCGGATACTGTGTCTTTAAAGTGGTATGTGTAAAATCCTTTTGCACCGCAGGCCAGTACTGTGTCCGTCCCGACAAATTCCAGCCTCGGGAAAAGTTCATCATAATCAAAGCTCCCCGTCGGCTCACCGCTTGTCTCTTTATTGGAGAAATTGTAGAAAACTAAACTGGAACTGATCTTTCCTCCGTTAAAGATAACATAGCTGACCGCCAGCCGCATACCGTCCTCAGATAAAGCCAAGGTCAACGGATAACCCTTTGTGTTAATTGACGCTTTCACACTGGCCAGTATTTCGCCTTGCTTGCTGTAGAGATTAATCTGGTTTGCATCATTATCCGCAAGAACAACCGCAATAACGCCTTGCCGGCTTACCCGAACATCCTGCACCGGTTTTTCCAGAGCGATTCGTCCCTCCAGCCCGGTTCCGTTAAATATGTATACACTGTTGGCGCCCACATCGCCAATGGCCATATAATCACCACAGGTACTCATCTTTGGCGCAGTCATGCCAAACACCTGATTCCATACCACTTCGCCATTATTATTCGTAAAGGAAATACCGTCTTTACTATAACAAACGACGCCATCTTCCCGAAAATAATAATTTGCAGACGTATCAGTCTTTCGTTCCATGGAATCCACCACTTCGTAATTATGATACGTCCGCAAGAAAAACCAGAACACGCAGCCAAACAGCAGCACGGCCGCCACTACGCCTATGGCAAATGATTTTTTATGTTCTTTAATCCAGCATTGCAGCTGCCGGAGCCGGTATTTGATTCCCTCTCGGGCCCCTTGTAATTCATGTTCTTCGGATGGATGGGCTTCATCCGGCTCTGTACGATGAAGTACTCTATTCCATATTTTTTTCCAATAAGTACGTATTTTTTCCATTCTGAATTTCTTTTTCAACCTCCGTAAGAGACAGTATAACGCATTTTTTAAAAAATAGCACTACTTTTTTATGGAAGCTCTAAAACCATTCCCTCATAGATCACATCCGGATCTTCAATATCATTGATCTCGCAAATGGTATCCACGTAATCCCGGTCATTGTAAAGACTTAAAGAAATATTCGCCAGAGTGTCGCCCCTTCGAACTGTATACCGTTTGGATGTAGTCACATTTGTAGTCTTTGCCGATTCGGATGTGGTCCCGTTTTCATCCGTATCATCTTCTGGAACCATTTCATTCACGGTACTCTGCTCCGAAATCCCTGCAAGGGTTTCGGAAGTACTTTCTTCTGTCGTTCCGGCACTGTTATTGGCTGTAACTGCTCCTTCCACAACCTGAACATTCACTGTCTCATCGGTCACACTGCCGCTCACTGTTTTTGCCCGATTCGGCATATAAAATCGGTTGACTAATGTCACGCCGAGGGCCAGGACGGCCGCTGCCGCCACCATCGTCGCTGCCACCGTTCTTCCCCGATGTTTATTTTCAACTGGCTTTGTCTTTTCTGAACGCCGGCGGATATTTGTTGTCTTTTTCAGATTAGCTGCTTCCAGAAGCTCCTCGCTGCCGTGCCCCTTTCTATTTTCCACCATGTAATTCTGCATGTCTTCATTGCGCTCATAATAAATATAATATCCGTGCTGGCGCACCAGCTTTCCGCCTTCGTAAAGGAAAAAGGCATCCTCCCGGTCCAGAGGGTCCATTAAAAATAATGTCTTTTCTCTTCCCGGAAACTGATCGACATGAATTTTCGTTATTTTTTCATTGATACCCAAAGATTTTCCCGGACGCGTCAGAAACCATCCCACAATTTCGCAATCATGGAAATATTTCCTCATTGTTCCATAAATATCTTCCCAGAGGTCCGTACAAAAAGACACCTGATCCTCCTCCACTTTCGCCGCCGGAATCCCTATGGCGCCGTGAATAAAGGTCAGACGTATATCATCCTGCTTTGTGTGGAACCCTAAAAGCACCGCCGCACTCTGGCGGTTTGGGTATTCCGATGCCAACTGATTCATATAGGTTACCACATAATCTTCCACGTAAATCTTCTTTTTCTCTTCCGGTAAACCAATCTGTCGGATATTCTTCGGTAATTTGAGTTTTTCCTGACTGTTTGACTGACTCATCACTTCAACCATTACCTCACCTTCCCTGAATCGCTCTTCGGAACATAGACAGAGTATCATATTCCGTCCGATTTATCTGGCGAAAGCTGTCACTTCGAATTTACAAATTGTCTGCCCTTTTCGACCAAAAAACGCTGGAAATTTCCCCTTGTCAAAAATCGGCATCCCATGTTTTACATACAAACGGAATAAAATGGCATATATTTGTACAGACTCAGGGAAAAAAGGAGTTTTCACCATGTATTGGATTCACCCGGATTTTCCGGATGCTTCTCAGTCCTTTTCGAATTGCCTGGCTTCCATGCTCCAGCAATATAATAAAAAAAATCGTCCCCTTGTGTTTGTTTGTATTGGCACCCCGTCCATTCTCGGCGACTGCCTTGGTCCGGTCATCGGCTCAATACTGTCTGTCGTCCCCACTTCCGGTGACTCCGTCCCGGCGGACATCTACGGCACCCTGGACGCGCCCGTCCACGCCCTGAATTTCCAGGACACATGCCGGGAAATTAAAAAACGGCATCAAAAGCCATTTATCATAGCTATTGATGCCGCTCTGGGAAATTCCTCCCAGTCCGGTTATATTCTTTTGAAAAAAGGGCCTCTTCACCCGGGAAAAGGCGTCGGCAAAAAGCTGCCGCCAATCGGTAATCTACAGATTACCGGTGTCTTCCAGGATATTTTTGCTCCGGCTGCCGGCCATGAAATGGCCCGTTTCAGCCGCTGCATCAGCCAGGGTATATTAAAGCTCTACCCTGCCCTCCAGCGCCCGCAGCAAAGTGACCTCATCGATGTATTCCAAATCTCCGCCAACGGGAACACCGCTGGCAATCCGGCTGACCTTAATCCCGGTCGGTTTGATTAATTTACTGATGTACATGGCTGTTGTCTCCCCTTCGAGGCTGGAATTTGTGGCAATGATCACCTCATCCACATCCCCCTGAAGGCGGAGCATCAGCTCCTTAAGACGGATATCATTTGGTCCGATACCGAGCATCGGCGAGATAGCCCCATGCAGTACATGATAAACACCTTCATATTTTCCGGTTTTCTCATAGGCTGCCAGGTCTCTCGGCGTCTCCACGACCATGATCACCTTTTTATTCCGCTTTTCATTGCGGCAGATCGGACACAGCTCGCTGTCAGTCAGATTAAAACACTGACTGCAGTAACGGATATTTTCTCTGGCATCTACAATCGCTGAAGCCAGACCGGCCGCCTGGTCTTTTGGCATATTGATAATATGGAACGCCAGCCTCTGGGCCGTTTTTGGACCGATCCCCGGCAATTTTGATAATTCTTCAATCAGACGCGTGATCTGACTGCTGTAATATGCCATTAAAATCCAAAGCCTCCAAATCCGCCAAGGCCTCCGGTCACTTTTGCCATGGATGCCTGAGATATTTCATCGATTTTGCGCAGTGCTTCGTTGGTCGCGGCAACAATCAAATCCTCTAACATCTCAATATCATCCGGATCAACAACCTCTTCTTCGATTTTTACGGAAAGAATCTCCTTTTTACCGGAAACTTTCACCGTCACCGCGCCGCCGCCGGCCGTAGCTTCTGCTTCTGTCTCTTCAAGGGCTTTGGACGCTTCCTCCATCTGCTTCTGCATCTTCTGTGCCTGTTTCATTAAATTATTCATATTTCCCGGCATTCCGCCCGGAAATCCACCTCTTTTTGCCATTTTATACTCCTCCTTCAATTATTTTAAAATTGATCTTCATCAATAAATTCTACATGCTCTAAATGAATTTTATTCGGATTTATAAACAAAGCCTCCCCGGCTCTGCCCTTTTCCAAAAGTCTGGACACGATATGAATTTCCTTGCCAATATGCTCGCTGACTGCCTTTTCCACAGCTTCCCGGTGTGTCTCCGCATCAAAATAACCTTTCTGCATATCATCATGAAAGCCTAAAACAATCTGATTATCCGGCCCCGCACTCACCATGGCGGATTTCAGCATCACCATTGTGCTTGTCTCGAGACCGCTGATAATCTTGCCCCACTGGGCCACCACAGCCTCCACATCCTTCGCCTGGGCCGGCGGCAGACTTTCTGCGGCAGGTTCCGATTCTGTTTCATCCATCTCCACCGCGGCTACTCTCGCAGGAGCCGCAGCCACGCCGCGCTCCATCATATCTTCCAGTACAGCCAGACGATTCAGAATGGATTCATAATTATTTTCCATCTGAGGCCTGCATAATTTGACAATGGCAAGTTCGACCAAAACTCTTTTTTGCGTCGAATAACGGAGCTGATTCGTCAGATCAGAAAAAATACGGATATAACGCATCAGTACAGCCTGTTTTATCTGCGCCGCCTCTTCTTTCAAAGCGGCCAGATTTTCCGACGACATATCTAAAACATCCTCCAACTGGTCCGAACTCTGGACCAACATGAGATTTCTCAGATACCATGTAAAATCTGTCACAAACTGATTCAATTCCCGTCCCTGAATGACAACCTCTTCCACCAGTTTCAGTGCTCCAGCCACATCCTGACCCATCACACATCGCAAAAGCCGGCTGAAAACGCTGGTATCCACTGCACCGAGAATCTCCAGAACATGATCGTAGGTCAGGCGTTCATTCAGATAAAAAGCCACGCACTGGTCCAGCAGACTCAGAGCGTCTCGCATGGAGCCATCCGCTGCCCTGGCAATATAGCGCAGCGCTTTATCTTCCACATCCATTGCTTCTTTATCGGCCAATTCGGCCAGACGGTCTGCAATCGTATCTATCGTAATGCGATGGAAATCATAGCGCTGACACCGCGAAAGAATGGTTATGGGAATTTTATGAGCTTCCGTCGTCGCCAAAATAAAAATGACATATTCCGGCGGTTCTTCCAGCGTTTTTAACAAGGCGTTGAAAGCGCCGATGGAAAGCATATGCACTTCATCAATGATGTACACCTTGTATCTGCCCTCCGTCGGAGAGTACTCCACCTCGTCCCGAATCTCGCGGATATTATCTACACCGTTGTTGGAGGCCGCATCAATCTCGATAACATTCATCGATGCCTGACTCTGAATTGCCCGGCACATGGCACACTCACCGCAGGGACTCCCGTCCACCGGATGCTCACAGTTCACCGCCCTGGCAAATATCTTCGCCACCGTTGTCTTTCCCGTTCCCCGGGTGCCGCAGAACAGATAGGCATGTCCGATGCGCCCGAGACGTATTTGATTTTTTAATGTTGTAACAATATGCTCCTGTCCTTTAACATCCTCAAAGTTCTGAGGACGCCACTTTCGATAGAGCGCCTGATAGGACATGCTTCCCACTTCCTGTTCTATTCATCACCGAAACAGATGCCCATATCCTTTGCTTCCTGGATAGCGGCTCCCTTCGGGTCCACATATTTTAATTTTCCGGCTACGCTGCTGAGCGATACATTCACAACCTCGAAACCATCGAAGGCAACCATGCGGCCATATTTGCGTTCTACGACCAGACGGCCTGCCGCTGCACCAAGTCGTGAAGAGATAAACCGGTCATACGGGTCCGGCCCGCCGCCGCGCTGCGTATGTCCCGGAACTGTAATCCGTACTTCCCGTCCGATAGCTTCTTCAATCTTTGCTCCGAGTTCATACGAAATGGATGGATACGGACTGCTGGCTATCTTTTTGTTATATTCTTTTTTACTGAGCTGTGCGTCTTCTTTTGAAATAGCCCCCTCGGCTACCGCCAGAATCGAGAAACGTTTTCCCGCTTTATGACGACGTTCAATAGCCGCCAGCACACAGTCCAGATCATAAGGGATCTCCGGCAGAAGGATAATATCTGCACCGCCTGCAATACCTGCATGGAGTGTCAGCCATCCAACCTTATGTCCCATGACTTCCACAATAAATACCCGTCCGTGGGAAGCAGCAGTCGTATGAATACAGTCAATCGCATTCGTTGCAATATCTGCCGCACTCTGGAAACCAAAGGTCATATCCGTACCATATATATCGTTATCAATCGTCTTTGGGAGTGAAACCACATTCAGTCCCTCTTCCATCAGAAGATTGGCCGTTTTCTGTGAACCATTACCACCTAAAATAACAAGACATTCCAATCCCAGTTCCCGGTAGGTTTTCTTCATGGCTGCTACTTTGTCAAAACCATCCGCTTCAATGACACGCATTTTTTTGAAGGGCTGACGTGAAGAGCCTAAAATCGTTCCTCCCATAGTCAATATCCCTGAAAAATCTGAGGGCCGCATCACCCGGTAATCATTATGCATTAATCCACGGTAGCCATCCATGAATCCAAGGATTTCCACATCATCCAGTTTATTATAAAGAACCTTTGCAACACCGCGCATCGTCGCATTTAACGCCTGACAGTCGCCGCCGCTTGTCAACATACCAATTCTTCTCATAGCCTATTCGCTTCCTTTCTGTTAAGCCCTGTTCTCCATTCTCCGGCAAAACACACTTCTTATGATAAATGAAAGAAGAAATAAATGCAATATCCTTCCGAAAAAAGAAAAGCTCCCGTCATAAAACGAGAACTTTATATTTGTTTAAAATCCGTGCATCCTGCTTCGAATCACTCCCACAGACGTTACCTGTACAGTTAACTCAGCCCAGGCACCCTTACGGCACACAAAAGGTCCCGCTTAGTGCTGCTCCATTCCTGACCTGACACGGTTCACGGGTTTCTGTTGCGCAAGACCCAGGCTTCAACGCCACTTATACAGGGCAGCTCCACAGGATATGACCCTCAGACAGGATATCACCCCTGCTGTAGCGGATTGCAGGTACAAGGCACCGCTATCTCCCCGGCTGCACGGAAAAGTTATAACATTGTTGCATCACCCAGTATATCTTGTTTTTATTTTTCTGTCAAGGACTGGCCTTCCTGCTTTTTTCGAGCTTTTTTGAGTTTTCGCAGTTCCCTGAAAAAGCTGCTGAGCATCTCCGAACATTCCGTACCGAGTACCCCCGTCTCCAGTTCCACCTGATGATTAAAGCCATCGGTCTGCAAAACATTCAAGACCGAACCGGCACATCCGGCTTTCGGATTCATGGACCCTATGACAACCCGCGGAATCCGTGCCTGCACAATGGCACCGGCGCACATCGGACAGGGCTCCAATGTCACATACATGGTACAGTTTTCCAGCCGCCAGTCACCGATGACCTTACTGGCTTTATTCATGGCGATGATTTCCGCATGGGCCAGGGTATTTTTCTTCAGATTCCGTTTATTATAGCCTCTGGCAATAATTTTATCTTCATAGACAATCACACAGCCAATGGGAACTTCCTCGATGGCGGCCGCCTTCTTCGCCTGCTTCATGGCTTCTTTCATATATTTCTCGTCCTGTGTCATGAATTATTCCCCATTCTTCTGCACATTATCTAATAAATATTTGCCTTCATAGGTTTTGGAACGCAAACGTCCGGAACGAATCCCCCAGGCAATCCCCAGGCCAACGACGATCAAAACGGCTGACAACACCTGGGACACCCGGACTCCCGGAATCAGATACAGGCTGTCCGCCCGCAATCCCTCAATGAAACAACGTATAGCGCCATAACCGACCAGATAAAGTACGGTCATCCATCCATCCTTTTTAGCGCGCCGCGCCACAATCATCATAATGACAAAAAGAACCAGATTCGCTGCACTTTCATAAAAAAATGTGGCCTGATGCCATTCCTGAAGGTCGTCGATAAACACACCGTATGGAAAAAACTGCAGGTCCGGATTGGTGATCAGATTTCCAAAGGCCTCCTGGTTGGTAAAATTCCCCCACCGGCCGATAATCTGTCCGAGCAGCAGACTTGGCATGGCAAAATCCATCAGCTTTAACAGCGGAAACTTCTGAATTTTACAAAACACAATCGCCGTCACCACACCGCCGATAACGCCGCCGTAAATGGCCAGACCGCCTTCCCGAATGGCAAAAATCCGGCTTAAATCCTGACTGTAATATTCCCACTCAAAAATCACATAATAAATACGGGCACAGATAATCGCAATCGGCACGGCAAATAACACGAAATCAATGATCAAATCGGATTTATATCCGGCTTTCTGAGCACGCCAGGCAGCGACACAGGTTGCCAGAACCATGCCGAATCCGATAATGACACCGTACCAGGCAATATTAAATCCTTCAATACCGAACAGATTGTGTATGATAAAACGATCCATTATTTCGACCTCCGTCCTATAAAACTTACTTAGTGAGTATATTACTACACTTTTTTCAATAATTCAAATTTAATTTCATTGTACCCACTTTCGTTTTATGCTAGAATAAAAAGGAACAAATGATTTAAAATTTGAAGAGGGTATACGCATGGAAATCAAAGGACTTGCAAAAACAACTTTATTAGACTATCCCGGACATGTGGCCGCCACATTATTTGTCGGCAATTGCCAGTTTAAATGTCCGTTCTGTCATAATGGTTCTCTCGTCACCAAGGCATCTCAGCTTCCGAATATTCCTTTGGAAGAAGTCTACGCCTTTCTTGAGAAACGCCGCGGTGTACTGGACGGCGTATGTGTCACCGGCGGTGAACCGACGTTTCAGCCGGACTTAAGGGAATTACTTTATGATATAAAAAGCATGGGATATCTTGTCAAGCTGGACACCAACGGCTATGACCCGATTCAGCTTGACCATTTATTTAAAGAAGGCCTTGTCGATTATATCGCCATGGATATTAAAAACAGCCAGGAAAAATATGCAAAAACCGTTGGACGGACGGATTTGGACCTGACCCGGATCAAACTATCTGTGGATTTGATTCGTGACAGCGGACTGGACTATGAATTCCGGACAACCGTCGTCCGCGAACTTCATTCCATTGATGATATGTATGAAATCGCCCGCTGGCTGGAAGGCTCGATGGCTTATTATATTCAATCCTACGTAGCTTCCGAAGATGTCATTATGCCGATTTTCTCCAGCTATTCGAAGGATGAACTTCTGGCAATGCAGGCACTGATGAAAGACTATATTCCCCGTGTCTTCCTGCGGGGCGTCGATTAAAAAAACAGGCTGTCAGAAACATGTTGATACACGTTTCTGACAGCCTTATTTTGTATTACGCCACCGCTGCGAGTCACAGCACCTGGCAGATTACCGCCGGTCTCCCATGTAGAACAGCGCAATAGTTCCCGGTCCGGAATGGGCACCGATGGTCGGGCTTACCGGATTGATCAAAAAGTTTTCAATACCAAATCGTTCTTTGACCAGACTGGCTACATATTCAGCCTCTTCCAGCGCATCCCCGTGACTGATAAATACAATGTCATTCTTATCCCGGTAGCTGCCTATCGTCCGCTCCATATTATCCACAAGGGCAATCAGAGATTTTTTTCGTCCCCGCACTTTGCCGATCGCGATCAATTTACCTTCATCACTGACATGAAGAATCGGTTTTACATGAATCAACGTTCCGGCCACAGCCGTCAGCTTGGAAACTCTTCCGCCCCGATACAGATGATTCAGGTCGTCTACCGTAAACTGATGGCAGAAATGCAACTTATTTTCTTCAACCCAGGCTGCCGTCTCTTCAATAGTCTTGCCTTCTTTGCGAAGCTGTACAGCTTTATAGACAACCAGCCCCTGTCCCAGTGATGCCGACAACGTATCTATAACAATCACTTTATTTTCTGTGTACTGTTCATTTAATTCACTGGCAACAACCGCCGCATTATTGTAGCTGCTGCTCAATTCCGAAGAAAAGGCCAGATGCAGTATATCCTTTCCTTCTTTCAGATATTTTTCAAACATTTCATGCAGCTCTTCCGGGTTGGCCGCCATAGTCGTCGGCATCTCCCCGCCCCGCATCATGTCATAAAATTCTTTAACTTCCAGTTCTATCTCCTTGCCGTAAACAACGCCCTTCATATTGTAATATAATGTAACCGTATCAAGCCCATTGTCTTCGATGTAACTTTTTGGCAGGTCACAGCATGTATCGGTAGTTATCATAAAACTTAAATCACTCATTGTCTCTCCCTCCATATCTGATTTCTTATAGTTAGGCTCATTTTAACACAAGCAGTTCGGCTCCGCAACACCCCGTTCCGACCAAAGCAACGGTCCCGGTCACTGCTGCAGACTGTAAAATACCATATCAACCGTACAGATCAGCACATCTTTATCATCCCGGATCTCAACCAAAAAAGTCCGAATTTTTCTTCCCAACTTTTTCGGCTCAGCTTCCGCAATCAGATATTTCGGCCAAAAGGCCGCATTTAAAAACTGGATATTACTGTTGACCGTTGTACAGATGCCTCCCAGAGAGGAGGCTGCGATACCACAGACCGCATCCGCCAGTGTAAACAGGCAGCCACCATGTACTGTGCCGATTGGATTCATATGCTCCGGACGGATATCCAGTCGTGCTTTGCATGTTCCTTCGCCCCGTTCCAGAAAATGCACACCGACGAACTTTCCAAAATCATGATTGTTCAGCAATACTCCCGTGACACAGGCCATCGGCATGTTCGCCTTTTCCGGAATAAAATTCAGGCTGGCAAATTCCTGTTTGTCAATTTCAACAACCACCACACTTCCGGCCTCACAATGGTATTTCTCACCGTTCCATTCCATCCAGAATCCGGTATCAAATCCTGAAAATGCCATCACGCAAGCGCCCATCGCTTCGCCCACACGCATTTTCTTTTCTTTATCAAGTGTCATCTTTCGAATAAAGCCGCGGACACCGCCGGCCATAAACATATTAAAAACCCGGCCTTCTCCGGTTAATTCCATCCTTTCCTGCTCCTCACAGGAAAAAGTCTGTCCGGCCTGAAATGTCCGTTTCCCAGATTCACGATTCTCCGCATCCGCCCGGCCGTCCAGCAAAATATGGTAACTTGATACAATATCGCTTCCAAAACAGAGTTTTTTATTTTCATTCAGCTGATTTACTGAAAGTCCGATTCTGAATTGAGCATCCTCTAAAACTGTATGTTCCGGATAGGAGAAAAAAAGATTTTCTCCCGTATTTTTTAATAAAATTTTTGTAATTTTCATTTCTATCACATCCCTCATCATTATATCGGTTAATTTGTAAAAAAACAATGGCGGGACTGTTCATTTTGTTTTTTTGTGATATACTAATTAGTGACATTTTTCTGAAAGGCAGGTGGTTTTTATGAAACATCATATAGAAAATTTTCTTGACGTTCCTGGGCCCAAGCCCTCTGATTTTGTAAAAACTACATACCGAAAAGGAGAATGGCGATGTTTAATAAGATTAATGAATTACTAGAAAACAAACTGTACATTGAAGCTCGCCGGGAAATCGCCGAGATGAATCCGGTAGATATTGCCGCACTGATTGAGGAATTTCCGAAAGACGAGCGAACCAAAATTTTTCGACTGCTGCCAAAATCTCTGGCAGCCGACGTATTTTCCTATCTCCCCATTGAACTTGAACAGGACATCATCGTTGCCCTGTCCGATAAGGAAGCCGGCCACATTCTGGATAATCTGAATGCCGATGATGCGGCGGATCTGATTGATGAAATGCCGGCCAATGTGGTGAAAAAGCTTTTAGCCAATGCCGATCCGGAAACACGACGGGATATCAACCATCTTCTCCAATATCCGGACGACTCCGCCGGAAGTATTATGACTGTGGAATTCATGGATTTAAAGGAATCCTACACAGTGGAACAGTCTCTCCGCAAAATCCGTATGGAAGGTATTGACAAGGAGACTATCAACACCTGCTATATCCTGAATCCGCACCGCCGTCTGCTCGGTGCTATTTCTCTGCGCCGTCTGCTTTTAAGCGATCCGGTGGAAAAGATGAGTAATATCATGGAAGACCATGTCATCTCTGTAAGCACCCAGACAGACCAGGAGGAAGTTGCCCAACTTTTTCAGAAATACGACTTTACGTCAATTCCTGTAGTAGACAGTGAAGAACGCCTTGTCGGCATTATTACTGTCGATGATATCGTGGATATCTTACAGCAGGAAGCAACGGAAGATATTGAAAAGATGGCAGCTATCACCCCGACGGACAAACCTTATATGAAAACGGGTGTGCTGGAAACATGGAAAAAACGTATTCCCTGGCTTTTAATTTTGATGATATCCGCCACATTTACCGGGCGAATCATCTCCCATTATGAAGCGGCATTAGCCTCCTATGTGGTTTTGACCGCTTTTATTCCGATGCTTATGGACACGGGCGGTAACGCCGGAAGCCAGGCCTCCGTATCCATTATCCGTGGTCTTTCTCTGAACGAAATCGACTACTCGGATACTATAAAGATTCTGTTTAAAGAACTATTGGTGGGCATTTTGATCGGCGCCACCCTGGCAGTTGCCAATTTTGTAAAACTGCTCATTATTGACCGGGTGTCCGTCACCATTGCCATCGTTGTCTGCCTGACGCTGATCGTTACTGTTATATTTGCCAAACTGGTCGGCTGTTCCCTGCCGGTTTTGGCCAAACGTCTCGGTTTTGACCCGGCGGTCATGGCCAGCCCGTTTATCACGACCATTGTTGACGCATTATCCCTGATGATGTATTTCAAAATTGCCGGCGCGATTCTTCATATTTAACGAAAGAAGGTCTGTTATGTCCATCATTACCGACACTACTGTTTACGACGGTGCTCCGGCCGATACCGAAGGCCGCCAGGAGCGGGAACTCCGCACCTATCGCCTGCTGGAACAATTAAATATTCCTTTCCGCCGTCTCGACCACGGGGCCGCCATGACGATGGAAGATTGTGACGGCATCGACGCCCTTTTAGATATTGACCACTGTAAAAACCTGTTTTTGCGCAATACACAGAAAACCGAATTTTATTTACTTCTTCTGCCGCACCACAAAAAATTCCGCACAGCTGTCCTTTCCAAACAGATCGGCACAGCACGGCTCTCTTTTGCGGAAGAGGAATTCATGGTCAAATATCTGGATATCCATCCCGGCTCTGTCAGCATCCTCGGACTGATGAACGACACAGAACGTAAAGTCCATCTGCTTATCGACACTGAAGCTCTGAACCGTGAATATATGGGCTGTCATCCCTGTGTCAACACATCCAGCCTGCAGATCAAGACCTCAGATATCTATGACAAGTTTTTAAAATATACGGGGCACGAACCAATTTTTGTAACACTATAATGGACTTATTACCCATATACAGATGAGTAAAATGAGGATAAGAAAAACAAAAAATCCCTTAGTCACCGGAATATTTATCCGTGACCAAGGGATTGTTTTATAATTCATCCAGATAATCATCCTATTCGTCCCAATTTTCAGAACCTTTACGCAGCAGGCGCGCTGCCATCTCAAAATCATCTTTATGGACGTAAACGATATATTCACACATTTGCTCCGGATTCATTCCCATACTTCCTGTTCTTGCTCTCTCAACGCCATGTTTCAAAAAACTTTTTATCTTATATTCCAGGCCATTTTCAGCCAAAACATTCTGAATCCGATTCAACTCCTGCAGTGAAAACGTCACTGTCAGTTCCTGCCGATTGAAAACAGTCAACATATTTACCACCCCTTTGTTTAAGTATATCATATCCTCTGCATTATAAAAAGGAAAAAAATATGTTGACGAACGACATATGTCGTGATACGATATATTTAAAGATGATATATCGTCACTCGACATATGTGTATGATACAGGAGGTTACACATGCCAAGAAAAAATGAACCCCTTACCGAAAGTTATTTTTATATTCTTCTCTGTCTTTACCATAAACCCATGCATGGCTATGGAATTATGCAAAGAACTGCTGAACTTTCACAGGGAAATGTAAAAATCGGTTCCGGCACCATGTACGGTGCAACTGAAAATATGATGAAAAAGGGATGGATTCGCGAAACGTTCAGCGATAATCCCGAAGATAAACGCAAACGGCTCTATGAATTGACCGGTTCAGGACGGGATACTTTGGAACAGGAAATCCAGCGTCTAAAACACCTGGTAGAAATTTCAGAAAAAGTAGTTAAGGAGGGCGAATAATATGAAAGACACAATCACCAGCCATAAATTTTATGCTGTATGGGAATATAAACGTGAAGAAAGGGACTTGAACGAAGCCTCAAAAAATGGACTACAGCTGGTCAAAGGCGGCTGTTTTCATTCTGTTTTTCGTAAAGACGACCGGGTCCGCTATATCTATCAATTGGACTATTGTCCTAAAATTTCCGATAAGGACCGTTACATTGAATGTTTTCAGGATGCGGGTTGGGAGTATGTAAACTCCACCTTTAACGGCTGGCACTACTTCCGCCGCCCATATGTCCCGGAGCTTTCATCGGAAGACGTTAAAATCTATACAGACCGGGATTCTCTCTATGCCATGGAAAACCGCTGGTGCCGGGTGCTTCGCATTCTTTCCATAATTACCCTGATTATGGGCCTTTTATATATTGGCATGCTCCTGTACCGTCATAACATTGCAAACATCAGCAAGCTCATCTACACACTGGAAATGACAGCTATGTTTATCTTATCAGCAACCTTTTTTATGGCTCTGAAAAACATCAGCCGTACCCGCAAGGGCGAAGAAGCCGGATTTATGCCACCCGTCCAGGTTATCTTCCCACTGGTTTTATTTCTGGTTATTTTCTGTTTTATACTTACTTTCATTTCCTAAAATCAGGCAGGAATCTCATCCTGCCTTTCTCTATGCCCTGCAACACCCCTTTTGATCAGTTCAATATCCTGCTGAACCGATTCGGTCTAAATCCTACAAGTTTCTTAATTCGTTCTCCCGTGCCTTGGTTTTCCCCAACTCACATGATAAAATGAAATCACTTGGCAAAAAATAAAGCAGGTGAATATATGTATACAATAGCTATTGTAGATGATGATTGCTATATCGGAAATATGTTGGAAGAAGTTTTGACCAGAGCCGGATATTCGGTCATCCGTGCCTATTCGGGAACAGAAGCTCTCATGTTATTTGAACAGACTGAACCGGACTTGGTTCTGCTCGATCTGATGCTGCCGGGACGCTCCGGCGAAGAAGTTTTGGCAAAAATCCGAAATATTCCTGTCATCGTCATCAGCGCCAAAGTGGATATCGAAAATAAAGTCAACGTTTTGCTCAGTGGCGCCGCCGATTATCTCACCAAACCTTTTGAGATTGAGGAGCTCCTCGCGCGGATTACCGTTCAGCTGCGCAGCCGTCCCAATGTCAAAAAGGGCTCTTTGCTGACATTTGATGAGATTCTTCTCGATTTGGACAGTCACAGAGTTTCGGTTTCATCCAATGATGTCCATCTGACTAAAACGGAATTTGCCATTCTAAAACTTTTGATGCAAAATCCATCCCAGGTGATCACAAAGTCGATCATGCTGGACAAAATCGCCATGGACACCCCGGACTGTATGGAAAGCTCCTTAAAAGTTCATATCAGCAACCTTCGCAAAAAGCTTCGGGACGTTAATGGTAAAGACTATATTGAAGCCGTCTGGGGTATCGGTTTTAAATTAAGAGAAGAAGATATTTAATCTTTACCCTTTCGGGCATCCCGTAATACATGCCCTTCGGGCGGGCGCGCTCTGTCGAGCTCCGCGCGACAATATTTACTGTTTATTTACCTTTTTCTTTACCACTGTCTTAACGTTTCACATTTAAAATGGTCCTATCAAACATAAGGAGGTTATTACATGGAATACGTATTGACCACTCAGGGCCTCTCAAAGCATTATGGCCATTTTAAAGCTCTGGACAATCTCAACATGAAAGTACCAAAGGGCGCCATCTATGGATTCGTCGGAAAAAACGGTGCCGGAAAAACAACTCTGATTCGTCTCGTCTGTGGACTTCAATCGCCCTCCGCAGGAGAATATACACTTTATGGAAAGAAAAATACTTCCGGGAACCTGCATGATGCCAGACGCCGTATGGGCGCTGTCGTCGAAACCCCATCCATTTATCTGAATATGACCGCTGAAGAGAATCTGAAACACCAATATATTATTTTAGGCAGACCGTCTTTTGAAGGCATTGATGAACTTCTCAATCTGGTCGGTCTCGGCCATGCCGGTCGAAAAAAGGCGAAAAACTTTTCCCTCGGAATGCGCCAGCGTCTCGGCATTGCCATTGCTCTGGCCGGAGATCCGGATTTTCTTGTTCTGGATGAACCTGTCAACGGTCTGGACCCTCAGGGAATTATCGAAATCCGCGAATTAATTTTAAAACTAAATCGCGAACATCAAATAACTTTTCTGATTTCCAGTCATATACTGGATGAGCTGTCCAGGCTGGCTACCCATTACGGTTTTATCGAAAAAGGGCATATCGTCCGGGAAATCAGCGCCGAAGAACTGGAAGCCGCCTGCCGTAAATGCATGCATATTGAAGTTTCCGATATTCGTGTCCTGACCCGATTTCTGGATAAAGAAAAATTGGAATACAAAATTATCTCTGATACACAGGCAGACATTTACGGTCATATAGATATTACAGCCATAACCGTAAAGCTTGCTGAAGAAAACTGCAGAATTATTACCATTAATGAAAAAGACGAAAGTCTGGAAAGCTATTATATCCGTCTTGTAGGAGGTGAGGATTATGAGTAAATTACTGGCTTCCAATTTTATCCGCATAAGATGCTCCCTGTCCTTTTGCCTCAGTCTGGCTTTCATTCTCGCATGGAATGCTTTGATGCTGTTTTCCACTTACGAAGTCATGACAAAATATGATGATAAAATCACCTTGGACAGTATGCTGTTTTCTTTCCTTATCATCATTGGGATTATTCTTTCTGTCGTCATCAGCCTTTTTATCGGAACCGATTATAACGACGGAACCATTCGGAACAAAATCCTGATCGGACACAGCCGGCAGCATATTTATATGTCCAATTTTATTACCTGCGCACTGGTTGGTGTTATTCTCTCTGTTTGGGGAATCATCGTCAATCTTGCCATCGGTATCCCCCTGTTTGGAACGCCGGAATTAGCTTTAAAAGGCCTGGCCATAATGATCGGGGACAGCATCCTTGCCTGCATTGCCTATACCTCCATTTATAACATGATCGGTATGCTCTGCTCCAACAAATCCCATACCGTAATGATCTGTATCCTGTCCTCGGTCGTCCTGTTCTTTGCAAGTATCTATCTCTATTCCGTCCTGTCTCAGCCGGAAATAGTTGATACCGCCGTTTCTGTTAATGGGAACTTTTCAGTTGAACAGATGCCAAATCCAATGTATCTGACCGGGATCAAGCGGGAGATTTATCAGTTTTTCATGGACTTTCTGCCGAGCGGCCAGTGTGCTCAGCTCGCCAATCTGGAAGTTCTTCACCCATATCGGATTGGAATTTATTCCATCGTTATTATTGCCGTGACCAACTTCCTTGGACTTTTACTTTTCAACAAAAAGGATATCAAATAATAAAGAGGCATTTTTATGATTCTATATTTCTTTATAATACTATGTATCCTGTTGGGTGTTGCACTGATCCTATGTCTCATTAGAATTCACTCTATACACCGTGGAACAGACGAACTACGGACTGAATTTGCCGCAAGACTCAGGACCGATACCAATGTGGGCATCGATATTTCCACTTCCGACAAAAAAATGCGGGTTTTAGCTGCCGATGTGGACCGGCAGTTAAAACTGCTCCGCAAAGAACACATTCGTTACACACTGGTGGATTCTGAATTAAAAAATGCCGTATCCAGTATTTCTCACGATTTGCGTACGCCTCTGACTGCTATCTGCGGTTATATGGATTTACTGGCCAGAGAAGAAACTTCGGATACCGTCCGTGAATATCTCTCCGTGATTAACGGAAGGGTCCAGGCTCTGAAAGAACTGACGGAAGAATTGTTTCGCTATTCCGTCATCATGTCCGTGGATAACTATGAGCTCAGGGAAAATATCTCCCTCAAACGTGCTCTGGAAGAAAGCCTTGCCGCTTATTATGGCGCTTTTAAAAATGCCGGGATTGAGCCGGACGTTCATCTTCCCGAATCCGATGTTATCTGCCGTCTGAATTCTTCCGCTTTGTCTCGGATCCTGTCGAATATTCTCAGTAATGCGGTAAAATACAGCGACGGAGGCTTCTATGTTTCCCTGAACGCCGATGGCGTCCTTCAGTTTAAAAATCAGGCGGCCGGTCTGGATGAGATTCAGGTCGGCCACCTGTTCGACCGGTTTTATACCGTTGCCAGCGAAAGTCAGGCCACCGGTCTGGGACTTTCCATTGCAAAAGCCCTGACCGAAGAAATGCATGGCCGTATCGAGGCCGGTTATCACGATGGCTGCCTCGTCATCCGCCTCATCTTTCCATTGGTTAAATTTCCTCGCTAATATGCAAAACGCCTGCTGAAAAAAGCGTTTCAAGCTTTTGACAGCAGGCGTTTTTATTACAATGTTACCTGAATTTTTTTGAGATGCCAGATATCTCTGACATATTCTTCAATGGTTCTGTCGGATGTAAATTTACCAGAATTGGCCGTATTGAGCATCGCCATCTTAGCCCAACGCGCTTTATCCTGGTAAGCTTTATTTACCCGTTCCCGCGCTTCTGCATAAGAACGGAAATCTTTCAGGATGAAATACTGGTCTGCCCGGCCATAGGAAGGTGCCAGGAAGGAATTATAAATTTCCCGGAACATTTCCCGATCGCCGTGACTGAAGGTTCCATCCACTAACTGATCGAGAATTCTGTGGATATCCGGATCATTCCGGTAAATTTCTTCCGGATGATAGCCGCCGTTCGCCTCATAAGCCATAACCTCTTCGGAGGACATACCGAAAATAAAAGCATTTTCTGTGCCGACTTCCTCGACGATTTCCACATTGGCTCCATCCATTGTTCCCAATGTCACTGCACCATTTAACATGAACTTCATGTTGCCCGTACCGGAAGCTTCCTTACTTGCGGTGGAAATCTGCTCAGACACATCACTGGCAGCAAAGATGATTTCCGCATTGGAAACCCGATAGTTTTCAATAAACACAACCTTGATCCGTCCGCGGATATCCGGGTCATTGTTTACCACATCTGCTACGGAATTGATCAGCTTAATGGTTTCCTTTGCCCGCTTATATCCGGCTGCTGCTTTTGCGCCGAAAATAAATGTGGTCGGATAGAAATCCATCTGCGGATTGGCCTTCATCTGATTGTACAAATACATAACATGCAAAATATTCAGCAGCTGACGTTTGTATTCATGTAAACGTTTTACCTGAACGTCAAAGATAGAATTCGGGTCTACATCAATATTGTTATGCTCTTTAATATATTTCGCCAGACGAAGTTTATTTTTGTATTTGATGTCCATAAATTCCTGCTGAGCTTTTGCGTCATCCGCATAAGCTTCCAGGCCTTTGATCAACGGCAGGTCCGTAATCCACTTATCGGTTCCGATTTTTTCTGTCACCCATGAAGCCAGCAACGGATTACCGTGGAGCAGGAAACGTCTCTGGGTGATACCGTTTGTTTTATTATTGAATTTCTCAGGCATCATTTCATAGAAGTCTCTCAGTTCACGTTTTTCAAGAATCTCTGTATGCAGGCGGGCTACGCCATTGACAGAGAAGCCTGCCACGATCGCCATATTTGCCATGCGGACCTGACCTTCATAAAGAACCGCCATGCTTCGAATCTTATTATACTGGTTCGGATAACGTTCTTCCACCTCAATGAGAAAACGGCGGTTGATTTCCTGTACAATCTGATAAATTCTAGGAAGGAGACGCATAAATAAGTCTACCGGCCATTTTTCCAGGGCTTCTGCCATAATCGTATGGTTTGTATAAGCGCAGCATTTTGTTGTGATATCCCATGCTTCATCCCATTCCATACCCTCTTCATCCAGAAGGATACGCATCAGTTCCGGCACAGTTACTGTCGGATGGGTATCGTTCAACTGGAAGCAGACTTTTTCCGGTAACTTGTGCAGGTCCGAATGGGTTTCTTTATATTTCTTGATCGCCTGCTGAACACTGGCAGATACGAAGAAATACTGCTGTTTCAGTCGAAGCTCTTTACCACTGTAATGATTATCGTTCGGATAAAGTACGTCAACGATATTTTTCGCCAGATTCTCCTGCTCTACCGCATGAAGATAATCGCCTTTATCGAAGGATGCCAGGTTAAATTCCTGAATCGGCTGTGCATCCCAGATTCGCAGGGCATTGACGACGTTGTTACCGTAACCAACGACCGGAATATCATATGGTACGGCATGAACTGCCTGATAACCGTCATGGATAAAACGGTTTCTCTGACGTTCCGCATCCCACTCGATCCGGACATAACCGCCAAACTTGACAGTCTGAGTATATTCTGGACGTTTAATTTCAAACGGATTACCGTTTTCCAGCCAGTTATCCGGCACCTCCACCTGATAACCGTCACGGATCTCCTGCTTAAACATACCGTATTTATAACGGATACCGCAGCCATACACCGGATAATTCAATGTGGATAAGGACTCAACGAAGCAGGCCGCCAAACGTCCCAGACCACCATTACCAAGAGCCGCATCCGGCTCCTGGTCTTCTAAAACATTGATATCCAATCCAAGTTCCTCAAGAACCTCTGCCACCTCTTCATAGCAGCACAGGTTGATGAGATTGTTTCCGAGGGCCCGGCCCATCAAAAACTCCATGGACAAGTAATACACATATTTTGCATCCTGTTCTTTATAGGCTTTTTGAGTTGCAAGCCACCGGTCAATGATCAGGTCCTTTACTTCAAAAGCCACCGCCTGAAAGATTTCCTGCTGACTCGCCGTATCCATCGTCTTCCGGAACAGAGATTTTAAATTGTCTAATACATTTTTCTTAAAAACTTCTTTATCAAAACCAATCGACGTCGGGTTCTTTACCACTGTTTCTGTATTCGTTTCCAACAAGATTCCCTCCTCTATTCTGTATTCTCAGGCTTTCTTAACGCCCAGTGTTACTTTCTCACCGTTGATATTCCACTCTTTTACATAACCATCTGTGCTTCCGAAAACAACCGCTTCGGCAAGGACATCTTTCTTCACGCTGTCCGCATTCTTTTCTGTAATGGCTTTCAGTTTGTCATTGCCTTCCATAGAAAGAACGATGTGGTCTGTGACTTCGAAATCTGCTTCTTTACGCATCGTCTGAACTTTGGAAATAATCTCACGAACGAAACCTTCTTCAATCAGTTCTTCAGTCAGCTGAGTATCCAGAACAACCGTAACATTTTTGTCTGTTACAGATACATAACCTTCCGTCTGAGCAGAGTCAATCAACAGGTCTTCTTCCAGAAGTGCAACACTTTCGCCATTGACATCAAAGGTGAGCTGACCATTTTCTTTCAGTTCTGCCATCGCCTTGTTGCCGTCCACATTACTCAGATACTGTTTGATGCCGCCGAGAAGCTTTCCATATTTCGGACCAACAGTACGCAGCTGGGGCTTGAATGTATAGGATGTAAAGGCACTCACATCCTGGGCAAAGGACATCTTCTTTACATTCAGTTCATCTTCCACGATTTCCTGATAGAATTCCGGAAGCTCGAAATCTGCTTTTACATACATCTGACCAATTGGCTGACGGTTTTTGATGTTGGCTGTATTACGGCAGGCACGGCCGGCCACAACAATCTGAAGTACCAGATCCATATTTGCTTCCAGTTCACGGTCGATAAAATCTTCATTCTCTTCCGGGAAATCACACAGATGAATGCTTTCCGGAGCTGTCTTATCTACACTGCGAACCAGATTCTGATAAATATCTTCGGTCATGAACGGAATCATTGGAGCAGCAACCTTTACTACAGTGACAAGAGCTGTATACAATGTCATATAGGCATTAATCTTATCCTGCGGCATGCCCTTTGCCCAGAAACGTTCACGGCTCCGGCGAACATACCAGTTACTCATATCATCCACAAATTCCTGAAGTGCACGACCTGCATCCGGAATCCGGTAATTTCCAAGATCATCATCCACTTCTTTAATCAGTGTATTCAATTTGGACAGGAGCCATTTATCCATAACGGATAATTTTTCATAGTCCAATGTATATTTTGTAGCATCAAATTCATCAATATTCGCGTACAGAACAAAAAATGCGTAGGTATTCCACAATGTACCCATAAATTTACGCTGTCCTTCCACGACTGCTTTTCCGTGGAAACGATTTGGGAGCCATGGTGCGGAATTCACATAGAAATACCAGCGGATTGCATCAGCGCCATAGGTCTCCAGCGCTTCAAACGGGTCTACCGCATTTCCTTTGGACTTACTCATCTTCTGACCATTTTCGTCCTGAACATGTCCGAGAACAATAACATTCTTATACGGCGCTTCATTGAAAAGCAGCGTCGAGATTGCCAACAGAGAATAAAACCATCCACGGGTCTGGTCTACCGCTTCGGAAATGAAATCAGCCGGGAACTGAGCCTTGAACACATCCTCATTTTCAAATGGATAATGATGCTGTGCAAACGGCATAGAACCGGAATCAAACCAGCAGTCGATAACTTCCGGCACACGTTTCATCGGCTTACCGCACTTCGGACAGGTAATGGTAATCTCATCGATATACGGACGGTGGAACTCTACAGTTTTTGCTGCCTCATTGCCGCTCATCTCAAACAGTTCCTGACGGCTTCCGATGGAATGCTGATGACCGCATTCACATTCCCAGATATTTAATGGTGTTCCCCAGTAACGGTTACGGCTGATGCCCCAGTCCTGAACGTTTTCGAGCCAGTCGCCAAAACGGCCTTTTCCGATACTTTCCGGAATCCAGTTGATGGTATTATTGTTGCGGATCAAATCGTCTTTGACTGCCGTCATCTTGATAAACCAGGATTCTCTTGCATAATAGATCAGCGGTGTATCGCAGCGCCAGCAATGCGGATAGCTGTGTTCAAACTTCGGTGCGTCGAAAAGAAGTCCACGGTTTTCCAGGTCTTCAAGTACCAGTGGATCCGCTTTCTTTACAAATTTTCCAGCAAATGGCGTATCCTCTGTCATGTTACCTTTGGCATCAACAAGCTGCACGAATGGCATGTCATACTTACGGCCGACCCGGGCGTCATCTTCACCGAAAGCCGGAGCCTGATGAACAACGCCTGTACCGTCGGTCAAAGTAACATAATCGTCGCACAATACATAAAAGGCTTTTTTATGCTGTTTTTCAGCAATTTTTGCCGCTGCCTCATAGAGCGGTTCATATTCTTTATATTCAAGAGCTTTACCTTTGAAAGTTTCCAGCACTTCATAAGCCGGAGCATCTTCGGTTTTCAATTTGCCAAGCACTGTATCCAGCAGCGCTTCTGCCATATAATAAGTATAGCCGTCGGCAGCTTTTACTTTGGCATAATCCTCATCCGCATTCACACAGAGAGCTACGTTGGAAGGTAATGTCCAGGGAGTTGTTGTCCATGCCAGAATATACGCATCTTCACCGACAACCTTGAATCGTACGATTGCTGAACGTTCCTTAACATCCTTATAGCCCTGAGCCACTTCCTGAGCCGACAGCGGAGTGCCGCAGCGCGGGCAGTAAGGAACAACCTTAAAGCCTTTGTACAGCAAGCCTTTTTCCCAAATCTGTTTCAGTGCCCACCACTCGGACTCAATGTAATCATCATGATAGGTAACATACGGATGCTCCATATCGGCCCAGAAACCAACGGTGCCGGAGAAATCCTCCCACATCCCTTTGTATTTCCAAACACTTTCTTTACATTTATCGATAAATGGAATCAGACCGTACTCCTCAATCTGCTCTTTCCCGTCCAGGCCGAGCATCTTTTCAACTTCCAGTTCTACCGGCAGACCATGGGTATCCCATCCGGCCTTTCTCGGCACCTGATAGCCTTTCATCGTCTTATAACGTGGAATCATATCTTTGATAACACGGGTCAGCACATGACCAATATGCGGTTTTCCGT
>CABRLU010000015.1 GCA_902471845.1 uncultured Lachnospiraceae bacterium
TAAAAATAACCCTCCTTACTGGATTTTCTTTGTCCAGTAAAGAGGGTACATATCACTATATCACGGCAGGAAAACGGCTGTTTTTTATTTAAAGTAATTTTTTTGCAATGGCCTGGGCCGTCGCTGAACGGGCGGCTGCACGTACTTCAGGATTTTTGCGGCAGTAACCGTAAAACAGACATTCAATTAGAAAAAGCTGTCCAACCTTGGCGGCAATTGAGCCGGATTGAAGCGGGCTTTCACTGTAACCACACTGGAGAATGACATCGGCAAACTCGGCGGCGCGTGATTTTGGAAAGTGGGTCACGAGGATAATCGGCGTTTTCCGTTCGTCGGCCAGCTCTAAAACCTCTTCCATATCTTTTGTGGAACCTGAATAAGAAAAAAAGAGAATCACATCCTGCGGAGAAGCCAGAGCTGCGGCCATGGTCTGCATATGAGAATCTTCAATATGGATAAAATTTGAAGCAGCTGTAGAAAAGCGCGCCCATGCTTCCATCGCCATGACCATACTGCCTCCCTGACCGAAGCAGTATACATGCCGGGCGGCGGATAATAAATCGACAGCCTGATTCAGTGTTTTTTCGTTCAAATGTTCCAGTGTTTCATTTAGAGAGACAATATTAGAAGCGTACAGCTTATGGCACATGGTGTCAAAGTCGTCTTCCGCATTAATCGTCTGGGGAATATCCGATGGGTCTCCCAGATTGCTGATGCGTTCACATTTGGCCAGGGCCAGTTTGAAGTCATTATAACCGGAAAGACCGAGACCGCGGCAGAAACGGGTAATGGTCGCCTCTGATACACCACAGCTTTCCGCCAGGGAGGTGATGGACATATATTGTGCACTGGCTGTATTGGTAAATATATAGTCCGCCAGCTTCTTTCCGGACCGGGTCAAAGAGTTATATTGTTTTGTTATTGAGTCAAGAATATTTCCGGCCACAACACCGCCTCCTTACATAATAATCTGCATACAGTTTGATTATAGAACAATTTGATTTTGAAAGCAAGAAAAGTTTCAAAAACTTTTCGAAAATAATGATAAAAATTTACATTTTATTGAATATAATTTTAAATTTCAACATAAAGGATATTCTTTTTGCTTAATTGGAAAAGAAAAAAACAAAATCATATTGTGCACTTTGTACAAAAAATCAAGCAATTTTCATGTAAATGAGACATTGAAAATTATTTTCAGAAATAGTATTATAGATATAACGATAAGCATTGTAAATGCTTGTGCAAAAAAGGAGGATGTTACTATGAAAAAAATGTTGGCCGCCTTATTGGCAACAACGCTTGTTGTCGCTTCTTTAGTAGGATGTGGTTCCGGTAATAAAGAGACAACAGCAGCAAAGTCCGACGAAACAACGGCAGAGAGCACTGCAGAAGCAGCAAACGTTGACGGCGGAACTTTAAAATTGTCTGTAACTACAGGTGATGGTTCTACAACAGATGACAAGATTCCAACTCCATGGTACAACCGTATCATGGCAACAAATCTGATGTTCCGTGCCTTACTTATTGCAGACAGTGATCTGACAAATCCACAGCCGGATCTGGCCGAATCTGTAGAAGTCAGTGAAGATGGTCTTGTGTACACCATCAAAATGAAAGAAGGCCTGAAATGGTCCGATGGCGAAGCTCTGACAGCAGAAGATGTTCAGTGGTCTATCGAAACAGCATTACAGGCTGCAACATGTAACTCCATTTATACATCTGCTTTCAAAAAAATCGACAACATGGCTGTTGATGGCAGCACGATTACAATGACACTGACCGAGCCATACGCAGCAATGAAAGACGTACTTGCTCAGTTCGCGATTTTACCAAAACACAGTCTTGAAAACGCAGACCCTCTGACTCTGGAATCTGATGCGTTCTGGACAAATCCGGTTTGCTCCGGTATGTACACACTGGATGAACTGAATATTGGTAACTACTTTACTTTGAAAGTAAATGAAAACTATGAAGGTACAGCGCCAAAGATTCAGTCTATTATCTGCTACTTTGTACAGGATTACATTACAGCAGCACAGGCCGGACAGGCTGACTATGTATTTGGTAATGCCGCTGACCTCGTAGAAGCGCTTGAAGGTATGCCAAATTACACAGAACATGAAGTTGACGTATTATTCTACAAATACTTCCTGTTCAACATGAAGGGCGCCGACGGCAATGAAAACGAAGCTATGCAGAGCGTAGAAGTTCGTAAAGCTCTGATTGAAGCTATTGACCGTGCAACTTTGGCGACACTTTACCCGACAGCAACTGTTCTGAACAGTGGTGTTCCAAACAGCAACGAAGCTTATAACGGTTTTGAATATACCTTCGATGCTGAAAAAGCAAAAGCAGACCTTACGGCTGCCGGCTATGATATGAGCCGTACACTGAAAATCTGCTACTACAACAACGACCAGACATCTATCGACCTGATTCAGACAGTTGTTCATTACCTTGAACAGACCGGTCTGACAGTTGAGGCTACATTGTCCAATGATGGTACGACAGACCTGTTTACAACACGTAACTATGATATCGGTTTCAAAGGTAAGAGTGCATTCTCCATCGACGAATGGTATACCGAATATCAGAGTACAGACGCTCTCTTTGCTAACGTATTCGGCGGAACAGATGAATTCGACGAACTGGTCAACAACCTGTTCAAAGCTACAGATTCCGCAGCAAGAAACGAAGCTCTGAAGGCTCTTCAGGAAAAAGAACAGGAAGTTGTTTATAAAGTTCCTGTATTCACTGTTGGTACATACGTATTCACAAGTGACAAAGTTGTCGTTCCGGAAGGCGTAACATTCTGCAATCCACTGTACATGTGTGATTTGGATTTCGCCAACTGGGAAATGGCTCAGTAAGATAGTTATTTAGAAATTAAACAATGATTCAGTGATTAAAGGGGGAGACGGGAGAGATTTTTTCGAAAGTCTCCCCCTGGCTTATGGGAGGTTAAGAATCTTTGTTTGATGTTGCTTTAAGAATGGGGTGATAGAATGTTAAAATTCATCATTAAAAAGCTGCTCATGATGATTCCGATGCTTTTGGTTATCAGTTTTATTGTGTATTATGGTCTGCAGCTGACAGGTATCGACCCAATCAACTTTATGGTCAGTCCGGAGATGCTTTCTTCAAATAAAGAAAATGTAGAGGCACTGAGAGAATCCCTTGGATTAAATGACCCGTTGATTGTTCAGTATTTCCGCTGGTTGGGAAATATTCTTCACGGTGACCTTGGATATTCCTTTGATGGTTCATCCATTGCTTCCGTTATCGCAGTGAGACTTCCGTATACCTTTGAACTGGCCGGATATTCACTTCTTTTTTCCACCATCATCGGTATCGGTATTGGTATTATTTCTGCCGTACGTCAGAATGGCGTCATCGATTATGTGGGTCGTGTTCTGGCTGTTTTGGGACAGGCCGTTCCGCAGTTCCTTGTTGGTATTATATTGATTCAGGTTTTCTCAATCAAACTTGGCTGGTTCCCGGCAAGTAACCGTGTCAGTCCGGATGCAACAAGCGCCTTTGCAGATGCCTTTTTCCATCTGTTCTTACCGGTTCTTACACTGACCATCGGTATGGTGGCCGTATTGATGCGTTATGCGCGAAATACCATGCTGGACGTATTGAACAGTGATTATATTAAAACGGCACGTTCGAAAGGTATTCCAGAGTGGAAGGTTTATTTAAAACATGGATTCAGAAACGCCATGAAACCGGTTCTGGTTATTCTGGTATTCCGTATTCCGGCATTGATTGGCGGCTCCGTTGTTATCGAGACCGTATTCTCTTATCCGGGAATTGGTCTGACGATGACAAATGCTATCGTATCCGGTGATTATCCGGTCGTTCTTGTAACAACGTTAATTATCGCGGCTACCATGTTGATTTGTTCTTTCATGGTCGATGTATTCAACGCATTGTTAGACCCGCGTGTACGTCTTGGTGAATAAAGAAGGAGGAAGAAGTTATGGGTGAAACAACGAGTATAAAAGATTCGAATAAAAGTGCATCTTCTTCTTTATTTAAACGAAATGTACGAAAGTTTATGAATAATAAGCTGGCCGTTCTCGGTCTGGTTATTATTGTGGTTATTACGATTGCCTGTGTAATCGGCATGATCGTCGGCGTAGATTACGGCACACCGGTTCTGACTGATATGAAACAGGCGCCGGGAAACGGACATCTTTTTGGTACGGACACCATTGGACGTGATTTGTTTGCACGTGTTCTTGTCGGCGGATGTTATTCTATCCTGATTGGTGCATTCTGTGCGGTCATGAGTTCCGTGATTGGCGCTATTTTAGGCGCTCTGGCCGGTTATTTCGGCGGTAAAGTGGATATGATTCTTATCCGTATTTCCGAAATATTCCAGGCGTTCCCACAGCTGGTACTTGTCATGATGCTTGTGGCTATCGTAAATAAACGAGGCCTTGGCAACCTGTTGTTTATCTTCGTATTTACCGGATGGATGACGACTTTCCGTATGGTCCGCAACGAGTTTATGAGTTTGAAAAATGAGACTTACGTTAAAGTATGTGAAGCCTTCGGTATGAAGAAGAGCAATATTATGTTTAAGCAGATTCTTCCGAATGTTATGAGCCCGATTATCGTTTCAACAACGACAAACGTTGCCTTTTTTATTCTTCAGGAAGCAGCACTTTCTTTCATTGGTCTGGGTGTCGCCGACAGTACACCGACCTGGGGAAATATTTTAAATGCGGCGAAATCCGTATCCGTTGTTACTAACCAGTGGTGGATTTGGGTATTCCCTGGTCTTGCCATCAGTCTTTTTGTCCTGGCAATCAACTTCTTCGGCGACGGTCTGCGTGATGTGCTGGATGCTAAACAGCAGTAAGGAGGGGCCTCATGGATAATAAAGAAATTATTTTAAATGTCGAGAAATTAAATACTACATTTATCTCGGATAGAAAAGAAATTAAGATTGTTAAAGATGTATCTTTTCAGGTGCGCCGTGGGAAAACACTGGCTGTTGTAGGTGAATCCGGCTGCGGTAAGAGTGTTACCATGAACTCCATTATGCGGTTTACCGGAAAGAACGCCATTGTCAAAGCAGAGAATATCCAGTATAATGCACTTCGGGATGGAAAAGTAACCGAATATCATCTGGAGAGCATCAAGGAGCCGAATGGCCCTGAAATGCGGGCGCTGCGCGGACCGGATATGTCTATGGTATTCCAGGACCCGATGTCCAGTTTGAATCCGGTATATAAGGTTGGCGACCAGGTAGCTGAGGGACTTCTTCAGCACAATAAGGGCATGAAAAAGGATGAGGCACGCAAACTGGTTCTTGAAATGTTCAAAAAGCTTGGTATTCCTGACCCGGAAGAACGTATCGATTGTTATCCGCATCAGTTTTCCGGCGGTATGAAACAGCGTGTGGTTATTGCCATCGCTATGATCTGCAATCCGGAACTGATTATCTGTGATGAGCCGACAACGGCGCTGGATGTTACGATTCAGGCTCAGATTATGGATTTGTTGAAAGAGCTTCAGCTGAAGGAAGGCAAATCCATTATTCTGATTACCCATAACATGGGGCTTGTAGCCGAGATGGCCGACGAAGTCTGTGTTATGTACATGGGTCGTGTGGTTGAGTTCGGAAGTCTGGAAGACCTTTTTGACCGCACAAGTCACCCATATACGCGGGCGTTGCTCCGAAGCGTTCCTGTGCTTGGTCTGGCTGACGGACAGAAGCTGGAGACAATTCCTGGAGCCACACCGAATCCGGCAGATCTGAAGGGCGGATGTGAATTTGCAGACCGTTGTTCTGAATGTATGGACCGGTGCCGTGAAAAAACGATACCAATGTTTGAAATTGCCCCGGGACACCGGGTACGCTGCCTGAAATTTGATTCTTATCCGGAGGTGGACTGATATGAGTACAGAAAATAAAGAAATTATCTTTAAGATCCGGAATTTGCAGACATGGTTTCCGATTACAAAAGGTTTTATGAAAAAAGTAGTCGGTCACGTAAAAGCGGTGGATGACGTCAGTCTGGATGTTTATAAGGGTGAAACTTTGGGAATCGTTGGTGAGTCCGGCTGTGGTAAGTCAACCTTTGGAAAAACTGTCATGATGCTTGAAAAGCCGACCGGTGGACAGGTTATGTTTAATTATGACGGTGAATATAAAGATATTACCAAGTTTAATAAAGAGGAAATGTTTGAATTCCGTAAAAAGGTTCAGATGGTTTTCCAGGACCCATATTCCGCATTAAACCCACAGAAGAAGATTTATTCTTCTTTTGAAGAACCGTTAAAGACCCACGGCATTACGTCCCAGGAAGAGCGGGAAAAGATGATGCAGAGAGTATTAAAGATGGTAAATATCCAGCCGGATTATCTGATGCGTTACCCGCACGAATTTTCCGGTGGACAGCGTCAGCGTCTCTGTATTGCCAGAGCACTGGAGGTTATGCCGGAAGTATTGATCTGTGACGAACCGGTATCTGCGCTGGACGTATCCATTCAGGCTCAGGTACTGAACCTGATGAAAGAGATTCAGCAGGAACTGAATCTGACTTATCTTTTCATTGCCCATGACCTTTCGGTTGTTCAGTACATGTCTGACCGTATCATGGTTATGTATCTTGGAAAGATTGTGGAAGTTGCAGATTCCAGAGCGCTTTATGAAGAGCCGCTGCATCCGTATACAAAGGCATTGCTTTCCGCAATTCCTGTAGCGGATATACATAATAAGAAACAGCGTCAGATTCTGGAAGGTGAAGTTCCAAGCCCAATCCATAAACCGAGCGGCTGTGCGTTCCGTAATCGTTGTCCGCATTGCATGGACATCTGTAAGGAACAGGACCCGGCACTTCGGTATCATGGAAAAGAGGGCCATATGGTGGCCTGTCACTTATATGATGGGAAAGAAAGTGGAGACAGCGAATGATTTATACTGACATGAACAATTTGGAGCATTATCGCGGCATGGCGCCGCATCTGGATACGGCCATTGATTTTTTAAAAAGTCATGCCCTTACCGAGCTTAAGGCCGGAAGAAATGATGTGGACGGCGAGAATGTGTTTATCAATCGTTTCGGTTACGAGACGATGGCTGAGGAAGCAGCTGCTTTTGAGGCCCATGAATTTTATGCGGATATTCATCTGGTATTATCTGGACAGGAGTGGATTGGCGTGACAGACATGGAGAAGATGACCGTTACTGCCATAGATAAAGTGACAGATTCAGTGGACTGTGATGGTCCGGTGGAAAACCGGCTTTATATGGCTCCGGGGAAGGTGTTGATCGTCCTTCCTGAGGATGCGCATAAGGTTAAGATTGCCGTAGACGGCCCGGAACGGGTTGAGAAGGCAGTAGTAAAAGTACAGATGAAATAGTAGACAGAATTGAAAGGAAAGCGAGAATTATGAAAAATATTTCGAAGTATCAGGGAATTATTCCAGCATTTTACGCATGTTATGATGATCAGGGAGCTGTCAGCCCGGAACGGGTGGAGGCACTTACAAAGTATATGATTAAAAAAGGTGTTAAAGGTGTTTATGTTGGCGGTTCTTCCGGTGAATGTATCTACCAGAGTGTTGCAGAACGTAAATTGGTTCTGGAGCATGTTATGAAAGCCGCTGAAGGAAAACTGACGGTGATCGCTCATGTTGCCTGCAATAATACGGCAGACAGTATGGAACTGGCTGCACATGCGGAAAGCCTTGGCGTAGATGCCATTGCTGCCATTCCTCCGATTTATTTCCACTTACCGGAGCATGCCATTGCCCAGTATTGGAATGATATTTCTTCCGCAGCGCCGAATACAGATTTTGTCATTTACAACATTCCGCAGCTGGCAGGAGTTGCACTGACAATGCCTTTATTTAAAGAAATGCGTAAAAATCCGCAGGTAGCGGCTGTAAAGAACAGCTCTATGCCGGTTCAGGATATCCAGATGTTCAAGATGGAAGGCGGCGAAGGATTTGTTGTATTCAACGGTCCGGATGAGCAGCTCGTCTCCGGTCTGGCTATGGGCGCCGATGGCGGTATCGGCGGAACCTATGCAGTAATGCCGGAACTTTACTTAAAGATTAAAGAATACGTTGAAGCCGGAAATATCGCAGAGGCTCAGAAGATTCAGTATGCGGCAGACGCTATCATTTATGCGATGTGCGAATGCCACGGAAATCTCTATGCTGTTATGAAAGAGATTTTAAGAATCCGTGAAGGCCTGGATATCGGAGGTGTTCGTAAACCTCTGCCTGAGCTGATTCCTGAGGATATGGAACAGGTAAAGAAATGTGCTGCTATGATTGACGATGCAATCAAGGCCTATTGCTAAGATATTGTCAGGAAATGGAGATGATTCTTTGGCAAAGTATTTAATGCTTGACCGAAGGTTTCTGAATCCGCAGGCAATGGAAAATGTCGCACTTCGGATAACGCCGCCGGAAAAGGACCAGGCGAATAATCCGCTGTTTATACAGGATCAGCCATGGGAGATACGCATCGATAATGGCTATCCGAACGTTATTTATGATGAACAGGCACAGATTTTCCGTTGTTATTATACATTATTTACAGACGATCTGGATACAGAAGGGACAACCCTTGCAGAACGGACATCCAGAGACTATCTTCCGAGAATGGACCGGGTTACTTCTCTGGCTTATGCAGAGAGCAGGGACGGTATCCATTGGGAGAAGCCGGCTTTAGGCCGGGTAGAATGGCGCGGTAGTAAAGAAAATAACATTCTCTTTTTATTTGCACACGGGACCGGAGTCATGGTGGATTACCATGGCTCTGATTCTGCCACAAAATATAAAATGGTCACAAAGGTGGATATTCCGGGACATGGAGCTTACATGGCAGTGGCTTTTTCGCCGGATGGCGTTAACTGGTCTGACCTGATTCCGTGGCCGGAATATAATCCGCCGGCAGATAGTCATAATCTTCCTTTTTGGAATGAAGAGGAAGGCTGCTACATGTTGCTGTCGCGGATATGGAAAGATGGTATCCGCATGACGACTTTGAGCCGGAGTGATGATTTTATTCATTGGAGTGAGCCTGAAGAGACACTTCGGGGGCGTGGATTTGAAAATCAGATTTATTCCATGCCTGTATTTTTCTGGAACAATCTTTATCTTGGACTGGCATCGATCATCCACGAAGGGGATCGGACGGATGTAGATTTTGATACGGTAGACTGTGAATTGACCTGGGCCGTGTCTCCGGAGCATTTTGATTTTGTGGCACCGGGACAGTCGGTCATCCCGAGGGGTGCGGGAACTTATCCGACGGGAGATTTTGACTGCGGCTGTATTTATGCGTCGCAGCCGGTCAAGGGGCCTGATGGCAGTTTGTGGATCTATTATATGGGAGGCAATGGACGGCATACCAATTTCCGTGAGTCGTCACTGGCAAGGGCCCGGTGGAAAGCGGATCGTTTTGCGTCTATGGTGCCTAAACGTGAGGAGGAAAACAGTCTGTTGACTTCTTGTAAATTAAAATTTCAGGGACCATCTTTGGAAATTCTGGCAGAAGCGGTCGAACCTTCAGTGCCGATTTATCTGGAAGCCCAGATTCACCGAGTGTGGACAGAAGCGCCGATTTCAGGCTTTTCCTATGAGGAGAGCAGAGTGTCGGAAATGGAGGGCGGATGGAAACGAATCGGGTGGACGCAGGGATTGGAAAGTCTTGCCGGAACAAGCGGCTGTATAAAATTGAAATTTAAAAATCTGAAAATCTGGGCAGTGCGGGGAGATATCTGCCTGGATGGGCACCGCCTCTGGGAAGGCGCCGATATGGAAAACGAGGGATTTTAATGATTATTCAGAGCAAAAGAGTCTGGATCGGCGGCCAGTTTCTGCCGGCTCAGATAGAAATTTCAGAGGGGAAGATTGAAAGAATTTATACCTGGGGAACACAGCCTGTGGATGTGGATTATGAAAATCTGGCTATACTTCCGGGATTTATCGATGTTCATACCCATGGCTCTTATGGATTTGATACAAATGATGCGGAGCCGTCGGGGCTTCGGGACTGGATGGAACGGATTCCTGAAGAGGGAGTAACAGCTATTCTGCCGACGACGGTGACACAGATGCCGGACGTTTTGACGAAGGCGGTGGCCAATGTGGCCAATGTCATCGAAGAAGGTTATGAAGGCGCGGAGATTCTGGGCATCCATTTTGAGGGGCCTTATCTGGATATGGAGTACAAGGGGGCTCAGCCGCCGGAAGCTATTGCGAAGCCTTCGGTGGAACAGTTCAAAATGTATCAGGAAGCGGCAAAAGGATGGATTAAATACATTACCATCAGTCCGGAGCATGATGAGGATTTTGAATTGATTCGATATTGTGCAGCTAATGGTGTGGTTGTCAGTATGGGGCATTCTTCCGCAACTTACGAAGAGGCCCTGATGGCGGTAGCCAACGGCGCCACTTCCATGACCCATGTCTATAATGGCATGACGCCGCTGCACCACCGGAATCCGGGACTTGTCGGAGCAGCCTTCCGTATTCGGGATATCTACGGTGAGATAATCGGTGACGGACATCATTCCCATGTTGGGGCTTTGAATATATTCTTTCAGACGAAGGGCCGGGAACGGGGAATCCTGATTACCGATTCTTTGCGGGCGAAACATTGCCCGCCGGGAGGCAATTACCAGCTTGGCGGTCATGATATCGAAATCGGCGAAGACGGACTGGCAAGGCTCAAGGGAACGGATACCATTGCAGGAAGCACGCTGCAGATGAACAGAGGGCTTCAGATTCTGATCGAGGAAGCAGGCGTTCCCGTAGATACGGCGATTAATGCCTGTACGCTGAATCCGGCACGATGTTTGGGGGTAGATGACCGGAAAGGTAAAATCTGCGCCGGCTATGATGCGGACCTGGTAGTTCTGGACAGAGATTACAATGTCATTCAGACCTATTGTCGGGGCATTGCATTTCGGGAAAAACGTTTTATGTTCTAACATTTGAAAATAAAAAGCGTCCGGAGAATTTTTCTGCACGGCCTTATGGCTGTCAGGAAAAAATCCCGGACGTTTTTATGTAAAAGTCACATCATTTCTTCAATATGAGAAACATATTCCAGAGTGGAGAGCGCTTCAATAATTTCATGATGTTTCTTATATTTCTTTAATTCTTCCTTAGTAATTGTAAAGGATACGGAATAGACGCTTAAACCGGAATTGATATAGGCCGGATTGATTTCAATGTCATCAATGGTCATACCAAGACGGCGGATTGTTGTAATAAAGTCTTGAAGATTACTTTTGTTTTTTAATTCCAGATGAACTTCAAAATGATTGGATTTATCCTTTAAGTAACGTTCCGCAGACGGAAGTACGGAAAGACAGAGCATGGTAGCGACAAAGCTTAAAAGGGCCGCCGTATAAAACCCGCCGCCGATGGACAATCCGATAAAACCGCTGGCCCACAGGGCAAATCCGGTGGTCAGCCCTTTAATCTGGTTTCTGGAACTGTACCAGAAAGAATTTTCACTGATGATAGCAATACTGATGATGGAGGCGGCAGATATAATCGGAAGCGCCAGTCCATTGACCGCATGGCAATAATTATCCAGCATCATCGCTGAGGCAGAGGCCGTATAAACAATGATAAATGTCCGTAGTCCGGCAGAGTGACGCTTATGGGCCCGTTCACAGCCGATGACCGTGGCACATACAAAAGCCAGAGCGAGCCGAAAAAGTATGGAATAAAGATTTAAACCGGAGGCCCATTGGCCAAGAAGACTTGCAATAGGGTCCGAATAGGTGATCGCATTCATAATATAAAAACCTCCTCAGAATTATTTTCGATTTAAAAAGTGGCCTTTGCTGTAAACGCCGTAGGCTTCATACTGTTCTTCAGCTGCCTGTGTAAATGCCTGTTCCGCATCGGTTTCAATCATCATATGGGATGGCAGCTGCTCCTGGATTTGCTGGAGCCGTTCAATCAATATTTCAACCTGGGTTTTTGGCATTCCGAGCTCTGTTGTTTCAGATACATCCGTCAGATTTTCCAAGACATCCGAATAGGAATGGGAAAGATAGAGAGACAGCTTGGCACAGCCCGGGCCGATTAATTCATAGAGGACACTGGAGGCCAGAATGATTGTCTGGAGACTGCCACCGACACCAGGGCCAAGGGAACGCACGCACAAGGAGGCCAGACCGATGGCGACACCAGCCTGAGGAATCAGTGCAAGGCCAAGGTAATTCCGGACTTTGGCGGGCTTTTTAGTGATAAGGCAGCCTAAAAAGGCTCCGGCATATTTACCAATAATCCGGGTAATAAAATAAAGGACGCCCACTGTTAAAACAGAGACATTTCCAACAAGATTCCCATGGCCTGTTAAAATACTCAGATTAAAACTCAGCCCGGAGCGGACAAAGAACAAAAGTAAAATGGGCGGGCTGAAATAATTCAGTTGTTTGAACAATTTATCGTCTTCTGAAATATTCGTATAAACCATCCCCATAGCCATACAGCCAAGCAGCGGTGAAACATCCAGGACAGCGCAGATGCCGCAGAATAAAAAGAGAATGCCAACGGCGATAATAAGCCGGTTGTCTGTGGAACGTTTGGTTGGAATAAGTATCTTCATTAAGAAGGCGAAGGAGCCCCCGAGGACAAAAGCAAAAAGATTGACCAGAATCGGGAGGAGCAGGGTTTTAAAAAGATTATCGGAGGAGGAACCGGACAGGCTGCTGACCGCTATGGAAATAGCCACACTGTAAGCAACAAGGCCGACGACATCATCCATTGCCACCACCTGTAAAAGGGTGTCTACAAAGTCTCCATGGGCGCCGGTCTGACGAATCGTCATAATTGTGGAGGCCGGAGCTGTGGCTGAAGCCAATGCGGCAAGCACAATGGAAAAAGCCATATCTAAATGAAGGATAAAATAGGTCATAATAAAAACGGCCAAAGAGGCCATCAGCGCTTCGAAAAGTGTAATGATGGCAGATTTTAAACCATTTTTTTTCAAAGTAGACAGTTTAAAAAATTCGCCCACACTGAAAGCGATAAAAGCCAGAGCGATGTCTGCCAGAAAATCCGTTCCCTGAATAAAATTTGAGGGAATCAGATTCAGGCAATAAGGGCCGATGAGAATCCCTGTAAGTATGTATGCAGTAACATTCGGCAGCTTTAATTGCTTGGTAATCCGCGTCATTGCAAATCCCAGAAAGAGCATAAGAGCAATCGGAATGATGACAGTCGTGACGGCAGATGTATTGCCTGAATGATAGTAGATTTGATTTAACATAATTTATTCCTCCTTGAAACACCATGTTTTGTATGATATACTTTTTTTATTAAAAAATGAAATTATATTATTTTTTTGAACTATAAAAATAATTTATAGTTGGGGGACGGAGTTATGATTGATGCAAAGATGATTTCCTTATTAGCGGTGGCCGAATTGAAAAATATTACAAAAGCCGCCGAAGCCCTGTCGTTGACACAGCCGGCGGTGAGCCACCATATAAGCCAGTTGGAGAAGGAGCTTGGAGTGACTCTTTTTATCCGGGGAAAAGGCCGGCTTCAATTGACAGAATCAGGAAAAACAGTGGTGAAATACGCCAAGATGATGTCATCCGCCTATGAACGTATGAAAAAAGCGCTGGCCGACGAGGGCAGGCATCTGACCCGGCTTCGCATCGGCATAACGCATACGGCGGAGAGTAATATTATCGTCGAGGTCCTTGCAAAATACGGCAATGATAATCCCAATATTATGATAACGATTATCACTGATACTATAAAAAATCTTTATATAATGTTGGAGAGCTACGAGCTTGATTTAGTAATCGCCGAAGGGCGTCCAAACAGTAATTCAATGAGTTCTCTTCTTCTGGATACGGACTATCTTGTCTGCGCTGTGGCGAATGATAATCCGATTTCAAAAAAGCCGATGGTGACAATCAGTGTGCTGAAAAATCAGAAATTGATCATGCGGCTGCCGGAGTCGGGCACGGTCAACTTATTCGCTTCCACGCTGGAGAGTATTAATGAATCCATTGACGATTTCAATATTATTCTGGAAGTGGACAATATTGCGACGATTAAAGATTTGATCCGAAAAAATCTTGGGGTTTCGGTGCTGCCAAAAAGTACCTGTATGGATGAGGCACGGAAGAAAAAGCTGACGCTTTTGCCGATTGAAAATATGAGTATGCTGCGGGAGACGAATATTATCTATCAGAAAGATTTTTCTCACCCGGAGGTTTTGCAGGACATTATGGAGATTTATAAAAAAGCCATCAAAGCAAAGGTAAAATTACGGACCTGATATATCAGAGGACAGAGGATGAGACAGGAGGTAGCGGATGTATCGGATATTGATAGTAGAAGATGATATGGGCATTGCGTCTGCAATGAAAAAGCAGATAGAGATGTGGGATTTGGAAGTGCGCTGTGTGGAAAATTTCAGGAATGTACTGGAGGAATTTTCCGAATTTGACCCTCAGCTTGTGCTTTTGGACATTTCTCTGCCTTTTTATAATGGATATTACTGGTGTACGGAGATTCGGAAGTTCTCAAAAGTACCGATTATTTTTATTTCCTCGGCTTCGGATAATATGAATATCGTCATGGCTATGAATATGGGGGGAGATGATTTCATCGCAAAACCTTTTGACCTGAATGTACTTACGGCGAAAATTCAGGCCATACTGCGAAGAACCTACGACTTTGGCGGACAGATGACGATTTTACAGCACCGGGGCGCCATGCTGAATACTTCGGATGCCAGTCTGACCTATAATGGAGATCGGATTGAACTGACGAAAAATGATTATCGTATTCTAAGGACACTGATGGAGAATAAAGGAAAAGTTGTCAGCCGGGATACATTGATGGAACGTCTCTGGGAGACAGACAGCTTTGTCGATGAAAATGCGCTGACGGTCAATATTGCAAGGCTTCGTAAAAAACTGGAACAGGTTGGCCTGTCGGATTTTATCCTAACCAAAAAAGGTATGGGCTATTTGATCGGATAAGGGGTAGATATCATGAAAATGCTGGTGGAATATTTAAAACTTCACAGGAAGGCGATCGGTGTGTATTTTTTGTTTGCCTTGATTTTTGCGGTGATATTTGCACTGTGGCAGCTGCCGGTAATTCCGGTGCTCTACGGGACGGTGCTTGGAATATTCGCTGCAGTTATCGTATGCAGCCGGGATTACGCCCGCTTCTGTAAAAAACATATACAGCTTCAATCGATGGTCGAAGAGATTAAAGTGACCGACAGACATTTTCCGGATGCGGATGGACAGATTGAGATGGATTATCAGGAAGTGATACAATCCCTTTATGAGGAAAAGCAGAAGATAACGAATCATATGAATTATCAATATACGGATATGATAGAATATTATACCATCTGGGTCCATCAGATCAAAACGCCGATTTCAGCTATGCGGTTGCAGCTCCAGGGCCAGGAGAGTGAGAGCAGCCGGGAGCTTTTAGAAGAATTGCAGCGAATTGAACAATATGTGGAGATGGTGCTTACCTACCTGCGGCTGGATTCCGGCTCCACGGACTACGTTTTGAAAAAGTATGATCTGGATGCCATCGTCCGACAGGCGGTGAGGAAGTATGCTTCCCAGTTTATCCGCAAAAAGATTCGTCTGAATTATGAACCTCTTTCCTGCGAGGTGCTGACGGATGAAAAATGGCTCCTGTTTGTCATCGAGCAGATATTGTCAAATGCGCTGAAATATACCCGTTCCGGTGAGATTTTTATAACATTGGAAGCTCCGAAAACCCTTTGTATCCGGGATACGGGCATCGGAATTGCACCGGAGGATCTGCCGCGGATTTTTGAAAAGAGCTTTACCGGATATAATGGCCGGAGTGATAAGAAGGCCAGCGGTATTGGGCTATATCTGTGCCGAAGAATCTGCGGACGTTTAAATCATAAGCTGATTGTCACTTCAAAAGTAGATGTGGGCACAGAGGTTCGGATTGATCTGGACAGAAGAGCATTGGAAGTTGAGTAAGAATATTTCAAAAATGTAAGGTTGGACCGGGGAAATGTAAGCCAAAGCGATGGCAGTACATTTCCCTGTTTTGCTACAATGTATTCGTAAAAGATAAGAAGGAGGGATTCCAAATGGCAATTTTGGAAGTCAATAATATTAAAAAAATTTATACGACACGATTTGGAGCCAATAAAGTGCAGGCCCTTTCAGATGTGTCTTTCAGCGTGGAAAAAGGCGAATATGTAGCAATCATGGGAGAATCCGGTTCAGGAAAAACAACCCTGCTGAATATTTTGGCGGCGTTAGACCGGCCGACTTCCGGAAGCGTCTGTCTGGATGGACATGAGCTTTCACAGATTCGGGAGTCGAAGATTGCCGAATTTCGTCGGGATAACCTGGGTTTTGTTTTCCAGGATTTTAATCTGCTGGATACATTTACATTGAAAGATAATATTATGCTTCCACTGGTTTTGGCCGGAAAGCATTATGGCGAAATGCGGGCAAGACTGACGCCGATCGTGCAAAAACTGGGGATTGAAGGTCTGATGGGTAAATATCCTTATGAAGTGTCCGGCGGTCAGAAGCAGCGGGCGGCAGTAGCACGGGCCCTTATCACCCATCCGAAACTGATTCTGGCGGATGAGCCGACGGGGGCTCTGGATTCCAAGTCTACAGATGAACTGCTGGAATTATTTGGAAAGATTAACCAGGAAGGTCAGACCATTCTGATGGTTACCCATTCAGTGAAAGCGGCCAGCCATGCAAGCCGGGTATTATTTATTAAAGACGGCGAAGTATTTCATCAGATTTACCGCGGCAATAGTTCCAATGAAGCGCTGTATCAGAAGATTTCAGATACACTGACCATTTTAATGACAGGTGGTGAGCGGCGATGAGACTGGGATTTTATCCGAAGCTGGCATTAACAGGCATTGCTAAAAATAAGAAAACTTATATTCCTTATATATTGACAGGTATCGGCATGGTTATGATGTTTTATATTGTCACTTTTTTATCTAAAAATGAGGCAGTGGCCAATATGCCGGGCGGAACAAGCGTCCAGGGATTTCTGAGTATGGGAATCGGGGTTATCGGTATTTTTTCAACTATTCTTTTATTCTATACAAATTCTTTTCTGATTCGACGTAGAAAAAAGGAATTTGGTTTATATAATATTCTGGGTATGAGTAAGGGAAATCTTTCGAGAGTCATTATCTGGGAAAGTTTCATCATCGCTGTGACCTCGATTGTCCTGGGGCTTGGCTGCGGTGTTCTATTTTCAAAGGCTGCAGAACTTTTTGTATCCAGGATTTTAAACAGTACGGTTGGATTTAACTTTACTGTGAATAAAGAAGCTCTGGAGATGACTTTAAAATGGTTTGGTATTATTTTTATTTTGATTTTGCTGAACAGTCTGTACCAGATTTATAAATCCAAACCGGTAGAATTGATGAAGAGTGAGTCGGTGGGAGAGAAGCCGCCGAAGGCCAACTGGCTTCTGGCTTTAGTCGGCATTGTACTTTTGGGCGGCGCCTATTATCTGGCCATAACGATTCAGGACCCGGTCACAGCCATGATTTTGTTCTTTGTTGCCGTGATCATGGTCATTGTTGCAACCTATCTTTTATTTATTGCCGGTTCGGTAACCTTTTGCCGGCTGCTTCAGAAAAATAAACGTTACTATTATAAAACGAATCATTTTATCTCTTTGTCTTCTATGGTTTACAGGATGAAGCGCAACGGCGCCGGGCTGGCTTCTATATGTATTCTTTCAACCATGGTACTGGTAATGATTTCATCCACTTCCTGCCTGTATATCGGCAGTGAAGATATGCTGCGCCAGCGTTATCCGAGAAATATGATTCTGGAAACAAATACGGTGGATACAAAATATACGGATTATCTTCATCAGGTGATCGACGAGCAGCTTGCGGCCCATCGCCAGACAGAGGAAAATACCATTCATTATCATTATGTGAGCTTTTCAGGTATTATGGAAGACAATACCATTATTTTTGATGAAAGCAAGCTGGGTCCTTCAGTGGATTTTTCCAAAGTATGGCAGGTATTTATCATCCCTCTGGACGATTACAATCAGATTATGGGAACTGAAGAGACAGTTGCGGAAGGAGAGGCTTTACTTTATGCGACAAAAACAAACTTTAAATACGATGAGATTACTTTGGATGGCATCGGAACTTTCCGCGTCAAAAACGCACAAAAAGGCTTCGTGGCGAACGAAACGGATACGATGCAGATCATGCCATCGCTTTTTATGTTCGTGCCGGACGTGACCAACGCTTTAAATTCTGTTAATGAAATGCTGGCTCAAATGGGAGAAGAAGAACGGGCCTATGTGCATGATTATTACGGCTTCGACCTGGCATGCAGCGAAGAGGAACAGACGGAAATTTATAACGGTATCATGGATAAGATTACGTTAGAACCGATCATGGAAGCTACCGGACTTTCGGCAGAGGAAGTGTCCGAGCAAAATATTAATGTTTCTTTTACGTGTATGGCTGTATATAGAGATAGTTTTCTGTCAGTAAACATCGGATTCTTTGCCCTTGGTCTGATTCTGGGGCTTGTGTTTATCTGTGGTGCCGTGCTGATTATGTATTATAAACAGATTATAGAAGGATATGAAGACCAGTCACGATTTGAAATTCTTCAAAAAGTGGGCATGACGAAAAAAGAGATTAAAAAGAGTATTAATTCTCAGGTTTTAACCGTCTTTTTTGCACAGCTGATCATGTCGGGCATTCATATGGGGTTTGCATTTCCTCTGGTTTCCAAAATGCTGATGTTGTTTGGATTAATGAACACCCGGCTGTTGATTCTTGTAACCCTTGGCAGCTTCGGCGTATTTGCTCTGTTTTATATTTTAGTATATCTGGCAACATCCAGAGCCTATTATGGCATTGTCAGTGAAAATAATTTAAACTAAAAAAAGCTGCAGACGTAAAAATATTGACAAAAAAGGCAGAATATGGTATTAAACTGTATTTGGAGTTGGTCTATATTTTACTCCAGAAAGTAGGGAAATTTCATTGAAAAATCGAAAAATTATATTGGCAGCAGCATTTTTATTCTTTTATGCCCAGTATATTTATATTCCTTTTCAAACAACTTATTTAACTGCTTTCGGAGCGTCTGCGGCCTTTGTTGGAATTGTTACCGGAGCCTATGGCGGCGCTCAGCTTGTATTACGGCTTCCGGTCGGTGTTCTGGCGGATCGGGTAGGGAAGCATAAAATATTTCTTGTTACAGGAATGTTGTTGGCTGGTGCGGCCTGTGGAGTTCGGACGCTTTTCCCGGATGCCTGGGGATTCTTCTTTGCAAGCCTGTTGTCCGGCGTTTCTGCGTCCACATGGCTGTCTTTTATGGTCATGTATTCGGAATGCTACGGAGCCCGGGAACAGCAGAAGGCTTCCGGAAGAATCGTTTTATCCTATAATTCCGGAATTTTGGCTGCATTTATTACCGGGACTTTATTTTATGAGAAGGTTGGTATGCGTACCTTATGTGTTTTCGGAATTATTGCCAGTGTGATAGGTGTTGCCCTGTGTTCCCGGTTGTGTGAAGGAAAGACACAAAAAATTGCACTTTCCGTACCGGAATTATTGAAAATATGTACAAATCGGTATTTGATTTTCTTTTCGGTTCTGGCGTTAGTGCAGCAGGGAATTCAAATGGCGACGACCATGTCTTTTACGACTCAGATTTTAAAGAATCTGGGAGCGCAGGAGAGTATTCTTGGATTATCTTCGATTATTTACATGATTTCTTCAGTGGTATCTTCTTTTGTAGCGTCTCTGAAATGGATTGAGAAAAAGAGCAGCCGCTTCTGGATTGCTACAATTTTTACCGGACTGGCCGCCTATTGCTTTTTGGTTCCATCTGTTGGATATATTCCATTAATTTTATTGCTTCAATTGATTCCGGGTTTAGCTTCCGGCTTCCTTTTTTCCATATTGACGACAAAGGCCATGTCAGAGGTGCCTGCAGAGAAAAAGTCCACGGCGATGGGATTTTTCCAGGCCGTCTATGCTGTTGGAATGTCGGTTTTCCCTGTATTGACGGGCAATATTGCTGAGATTGGCGGTATGATTGCATCTTATCGGCTGATGGGTGTGTTTGCTCTGATTTGTGTACTGGCTGCAGTGATGCTTTTGAGGAATGCCCGGGAAGGATGAGTTAAAATACATAATTAAAAAGAATCCCTTTTCTGCCACAGAAATGTGACAGAGAAGGGATTTTTTAAAATTTTATCGTGCGACTGGATTATGCCTGTGGGGCGCCTGCCAGTTCATCCAGGCTCTTAAAGGTGTAGCCCATTTCTTCCCATTTGGTCAGAAGTTCATCGAGAATTTCGGCGTTGGTGGAAGAGGTGCTGTGAAGAAGGACAATGGCGCCGGGGTGGATGCGGCCAAGGAGTTTTTCGAAGGCTTCTTCCTTCGTCGGCTGATTATCCACATACCAGTCCACGTAGGCCAGACTCCAGAAAAAGGTTTTATATCCCAGATCTTTGGCCATTTGGAGATTCATTTCGCTGTATTTGCCCTGAGGCGGGCGATAATATTTGCTCATCGGCTGACCGGTTATTTTTTCATAGAGCTTTTCTACACCTTCGAGCTCCTGACTAAAGGCTTCCACGGTGGAGATTTTTGACATATCCGGATGGCTGTAGGTGTGATTTCCAACGGTATGACCTTCGGATACCATTCGTTGAATTAACTGGGGTTCGCTTTCGATAAAGTTTCCCACGACAAAGAAGGTGGCTGGCGCCTGATGTTTTTTCAGAGCATCTAAAATTGCAGGCATATTTCCGTTTTCATATCCGGCATCAAAGGTCAGATAGAGAACTTTTTCGTCGGTCATTTCGGCGTAGTAGGCATCATATTTTGCCAGTTCTTCAGCGGAAGCGTTGGCTACCGGCGGTTCTCCTTCCTGCTGAAAACTCAGCCCCCAGTTGCCGTCGGCGGAGGCTTCTACGGCTTCCGGTTGAAAGTGGTCCACGGCAACGGCGCTGAAATGGCCAAACATATAGGCAGCGACAAAAAGCATGCCGATTTTTACGGCGGTTATGTATCTGGCTTTATATTTCATAAAAAACCTCAAAAATTTTTTCCATAAATTGTATGTATAAAAAGTGAGAAATATTCTAAAAAAATGGGGTAAAAAGGTCTTTGAAAATTTGACAAATACCATCAAGTGACTTATCATAGAACCTGTATAAGAAGATTTACATCAAAGGGGGCACACGTGTATGGGATTAGTTATTACCATGAGCCGTAGATACGGTACAGGCGCAAGCACCATTGCGAAAGAATTATCGGAGAGACTGGGAGTGCCGGTTTACGATAAGGTGAATGTAGAGCAGGAAGTTCGTAAAAATGCTTTTGAGACGGAAGCGGAAGCGATCCGTGAACTGGCTGAGCAGCCCTGCATTATTCTTGGACGGTGCGCGTCAGAAATTTTAAAAGATCAGTCCAATGTTTTTAACATTTATGTGTGTGCTGACAAGGAGGACCGGATTCACCGGGTGATGGGAAGAGACGGACTTTCTTATGAAGAAGCTGTAAAACGCATTGAAGAGACGGATGCGGAGCGGGAAAAATATTACTATCAGCATACCGGACGGACCTGGGGTGATGTGAGCGACTATCATATTATACTGGATACGTCGGAATGGGGTATTGAGAATTGCGCGGATGTACTGATTCGCTATTTTGAACGGATGCAGTATATTTAAGAGATACATAAAAGAAACATAGCGGAGGTAAAAACAATGAAAATTGTAGTTGGAGAAGTTATGGAAAATGTTATCGTATGCGAAACGGATACGGCGACGCTCAGACTGCCGAGAGAACTTTTTCCGAGACGTGTTTTTCCAGGGGATGTGGCGGATTATGAAGATGGAAAAGTGACCATGTGGGATGAAGAACAGCAGGTGGAAGAGGAACAGGTAGCCATGTTGTTTAAAATGTTGATGTAAGTAAGAGGGCTGACGCGGACAGGCGCCAGCCTTTTTCTGCTTTTCATAAGGAAGATCAGTTTTCTTCCTTATCCGGGGAGATTGACTGGGCGTGCAGAAGTGTCTGAATCATCTGAATCTGTTCCGGGGAAATATTCATGTTTTTCATTTGGTTCATTTGATTCATCATATTGGAAAAGTCCGTATTTTTAGTGAGTTCATTATACTGATTATAGAGCCGTACCGCATTTAATATGTTCAAAAACTGGTCAATCTGTTCGGCTTCCGCCGGAGCGCAGTATTTGCGGATATCTTTGAGAATTTCTTCGATGCCGGGCCGGTGGCCGTCAGGGGGAACGGAACAGATAGAGATTTGTTCCTGATTAAAGAGATTGAGGGTCTGCTTTAATTCCAGCATCCGGGCAAGCATGGCCAACATTTTCCCGGAAGAAGGGTCCATATAGGTTACGGCGGCTTTCAGCATCTGGGATGTACCCTGAAACGATTGACGATCCAGTTCAGTCAGAGGAATATAGGTTGTTTCATTGGACATGGTTTCACCTCAAATTTTATATATTGGAGCATGGGGTGCCTGAAGGCACCCCGTCTTTGGTTATCAGAAATTAGCAGCAGCCACAACCATTATTGCAGTTGCCTGTAAAACAGGACAGGAGAATAATCAGAAGCAGCCAGTCACAGCTGGAGCCATTGGAGAATCCACCGCATCCGCAGTTGTTACCGCATCCGCATCCGCCGTTGCCAAAGCAGCTTAAGATAAGGATGAGCCAGATCAAAGAACAGCTGTCGCCTCCGTTAAAGAATCCGGCAGTGTTACCACATCCACAACCACAATCATTGTTACCACATCCACAACCACAATCATTGTTACCGCAACCAGTAGCAGCTAAATCACTCATAATTTGCCTCCATATATTTTTAATTGATTACTTTTGATTTATATTATGTACTATGACTTGTCTGGTTTCATATTTTACGGTAAAATTTATTCGGGTTTGAAAAAATCTGTATAAGGAGGAATTGATATGCAGATGGTAGACAGAGTCCATCAGATATTAAGTGCGAAATTAAAGCCGGGAGACCGGGCGGCAGATGCTACTATGGGGAATGGGTGGGATACGTTAAAGCTCTGTGAACTGGTCGGGGAAAGTGGAAAAGTCTATGGATTCGATATACAGGAAAAAGCTGTTTTAACAACAAAAGAGCGGTTGGCCAAGGCTGGTTTCATGGAACGGGCCGAATTGTTCTGCTGTTCTCACAGTGAAGCCGGTGAGCGAATTCATGAAAATATTCAGGCCTTTACGATGAATCTGGGTTATCTTCCGGGCGGAGATAAGCAGATCATTACCCGAAGTGAATCTACGGTTGCTGCCCTGAAGGCGCTTACACAGCTTTTGAGTCCCGGTGGTCTGGGCCTTGTCCTTATTTATTACGGACACCCGGGCGGAAATGAAGAAAAGGAAGCGGTCGAAACCTTCATGCAGGAAATGCCTTCCGGGTGGGGCGAAATTTTGCGGACAGAAATTGTCAATAGAAAAAATTGTCCGCCAATTTTATACATAATGGAGAAAAAATAAAATTTTATTTTCTCGTCAGGCTTCGACAAATTTTGAAGATTGTTCGTGATATAATCGGGACATATCTTTAAATGAGGAGAATGACTTATGAAAACAGATGAACACAAGATGACCCAATTGGGATATGCTCTGCGTGAATATCGGGTCAGACATAATATGACCCAACAGGAACTGGCAGAAAAACTGGGCGTGAGCACGAACACGATTCATCTCTGGGAGACGAAAGTATGCAAGCCTTCGATGGGCTCATTACTGCTGTTGTCTGATTTATTGGAAATTTCACTGCTCGACATTATTTCCAAGGCCAAAAAAGATTATTGAGTACATAAAAGGGCATATTCTTTGGGGAGGTATTTCACCAAATTAAAAAGTATGGTATAATGAGCCTTGCGGAGATGTGCATTCGTGGACATCGACATAAGGCGAAAACACACATCGAGACGTCAGTCGAGATGGTATACTGTGAACAGTTATATTAAAAGATGAAAAGGAGAATGAACATGGCGATATTAGTTACCGGCGGCGCCGGATATATTGGAAGTCACACCTGCGTCGAACTTTTAAATGCAGGTTACGATGTAGTTGTTGTGGATAATTTATGCAATTCCTGTAAAGAAGCTTTGGACCGGGTTCAGGAGATTACCGGAAAAACTTTGAAATTTTATGAAGTGGACATTTTGGACAGAGAGGGCCTGACAAAAGTATTTGAGGCAGAACAGATCGACTCAGTGATTCACTTTGCCGGACTGAAAGCAGTTGGCGAGTCTGTGGCAAAACCATTGGAATACTATCATAATAATATTACAGGCACATTGGTTCTCTGTGATGTGATGCGCAGCCATGGTGTAAAAAGTATTGTTTTCAGTTCTTCAGCGACCGTTTACGGCACACCGGCCTTTGTCCCGATTACGGAAGAGTGTCCGAAGGGCGTATGCACGAACCCTTACGGCTGGACGAAATCCATGCTGGAACAGATTCTGACAGACCTGCATACAGCAGATTCGGAGTGGAAGGTCATATTGCTTCGATACTTTAATCCAATCGGTGCCCATGAGAGTGGTCGGATCGGTGAAAATCCGAAGGGTATCCCGAACAATCTGGTGCCATATATTACCCAGGTGGCTGTCGGCAAACTGGAATCCCTCGGAGTTTTTGGCGATGACTATGACACGCCGGATGGTACGGGTGTGAGAGACTATATCCATGTTGTGGATCTGGCTATCGGCCATGTAAAAGCGATTGAGAAGATGGCAAAGATTCAGGACGGCGTTTTGATCTACAACCTTGGTACCGGTATCGGTTACAGCGTTCTCGATATTGTGAAAGGTTTCGAAAAAGCCGTTGGGCAACCGATTCCGTATACCATTAAGCCGAGACGTCCCGGGGATATTGCAACATGCTATGCAGATCCGTCTCTGGCGAAAAAAGAACTGGGTTGGGAAGCCGTTCGCGATCTGAATAAGATGTGCGAAGACTCCTGGCGTTGGCAGAAGAATAATCCGGAAGGATATGCAGAATAAAGTTTACCCATTCGGGCATCCCGTATGTTAGGTGCTTCGCATGGGCGCGCTTCGTCAGGTTGAGCGCGATAAGGTTTAAGATCTTTAAGAGCCTTCTCCTTAAAACCTTGAAACGGTTTTTCGGAGGAGGCTCTTGATTTATAGCCACACTTGACACCGGTATGAAATCATACTATACTAACAGATATGAAATTATACTATTCAGGAGGCATGTTATGGAAAAGTATATCACCCCGGAAATGAAGCGATTTAATTATTTGTCAAATGAGATTGATGCGGCCTATCATGAAGCGGCGTTAAAGTTGGGGTTGTCCGACAGCGGGATGTTGATTCTTTATGCAATCTGCAATAATGGGGATAAGTGCCTTTTGAGTGATATTATTCGTTTGTCAGGTGTGAGTAAGCAGACAGTCAATTCGTCTCTGCGCAAGTTGGAGAATGAAGGGATTATTTATTTAGAAAATTTTAAGGGGAGAAAGAAAAGTGTATGTCTTTCTGAGAAAGGAAAGACTTTG
>CABRLU010000016.1 GCA_902471845.1 uncultured Lachnospiraceae bacterium
CCCGCCAATCTCCACAATACTTTTGCTTCTTTTCTTTTAAACGCAGATAATTCTCCTGATTTAATTTTCTGAACGACATCTTCTATTCTCACACAAATAATATCATTCATGCCTGTATTCAGTGCTTTGTCGATAATTGGCTGTAACTTCTTCTCATCTGTTGCAAAATATGGAATGGATTTTGTCTTCGCGATTGCAAGTGAACAGATTTCCCCTTGATTCTTTCTTGGTCTATTAGGATTCATCATAATACGTGCTAATAAGCAATAGGTTCCCTCGTAAACTTTCTTTTCTAATGGAGCTAATTTGCTCTCATCCATAATCTCCAAAATTCCCTGTTTAATTAGTGAATCAATCTGTTCTTTAGCACAAACTGGAACCATGACTTCATCATATACAATTTTATGAATATATACTTTTTCGGCAAGTTCTGGAAGCACTCTTTCCAAATAGCGATATTTAGGGCTAGCGCCAACTTTTATACAAAAGTCAGCATCTACAATAATCCCTTTCATCTTCATCGCTACTCCTCCATAATTACATCTAATTCTTCATCTGTTGGTGGCTGATACTGATTCACACTTTTAATCCCCATTTCTTCGGGTGTCAATTCTGCAAACTCCAACAAATATTCCAGTTTTTCATACGTTATCATATTCCGCTCATATAAATCCAGAGCTTTATCCGCCAAGTCAGAAAGACCTATTTTATTTTTTCTTTCCGGTATAGATACTCCCAGACGATTTTTCCAAGTATCCGCCTCTTCGTCTGTATAAGATATATATTTTTCAAAATCCTTCTTCGCCAATACCCCAATCTCATGCAAACGCCTTACCATTGTTCTGTATGGAACCACAAACAGACTTGACAATCTTACAATATCTTTGATATTGAGATTATCTTTATCCATATTAAATACCTGTATTTCCTGTCTCAACAATTCTTCATTTACTAAAAATTCCGCAGCAAAACGATTTGCAAATAATTCTATTTCATCACTCAAATCTGGTTCCTGAGCATCTTCTGAAATCATTATTTCACCAGAACTTCCAAACCACACATGGTAAAGTTCATGTGCTGCCGTAAAAACCTGTTTATCATAGGGCAGGGATGTATTAATACATACAAAAGATTTCCCTTTTATTTTTTCTGAAAATCCCCATACTTTCTGATCCTCCAATGGATAATAAAGTACTTTATTATCTCTCTCCAGAATACTAAAAATGCCCATGCCAATGACATCATTAAGTTTGTAATATTCAACCAGCTTCTTCCTTGCGAGTACCTGAATATTCTGTATCTCTTTTTTACTTAGCTGTCTGTTTTGCATCTGCATATTCCTCCAACCATAATATTTCATCAATGATTTTCTGTAATATCTCAATTTTTTGTTTTGTAGACGCACTTTTTACTTGTCCCTTAAAACTAAAATTATGGACTGGCTCCTGTATTACAGATGTTTCAAGAAGCCTGTCAACAGACACATTCAATACATTGGCAATCTTGCTTATTTCTGCAACATTAATTGCTTTTGCTCCGGTAATAATCTTACTCATAACCTGTTTTGAAATGCCTAATTGTTCTGCTAAAAACTGCTGTGTCTTTCCTTGTACCGATAAAATGCTCTGTATATTATTGCCTACTTGCCTGAAAATCGCATTATCCATAAATATAGCCTCCCATACATTCATGCTTTTCTATAACTGTATTCTATTCTTTTTAGGAAGTCAATATTTTATGGATATATTTTTTCTTTTTTTGTATAATCAACTATTTATTTACTTTTTTGTCAAAAAGAACGCATTGCGTTTCTATCGTAATTGTATCACGTGACACGCAATGCGTCAAGTGTCTGAGCCAATGAATGAATATATTCACCTAGGCTCTAACATGAGCTCAATATTAAAATATGCCCATGCCCTCCATAAAGCGTTCTCGCAAGCTTTCAGGAGGGTATGGGCATATTTTTAACTATTTGTAATAACTATAGATTACATTTCCGGAAGATGCGATTCCACCCACAGCCGAATCCTGTTCATAGCTGATGACCGTGCCGTCTTTCGGGTCTGCAATCGAAATATAACCGCTGGCGTAACCTTCGGCAACACACCAGGTACCTTCGCTGTTTTTAACAATCAATGGAACTCCTTCCGAAATCATCGTCAGAGCATCATCCAATCCGATTCCGGTCATATCGACCATATGGAAATCCGGGAAATTGGATTGAAGGTTTTCAAACATATCATTGCTGTTGAGTACCGGCTCCCCGCTCATCTTTTCATATTTGAAAAGCCATTCGATTACTGCCTGCTGCTGAGCCATTTCGTCTTCCCCGGCCAGGGTGATCGCCTGTCCGCTCAGCTCTTTTTCCTCGTAACGTACCGACGGCCGGCTGATCAGCCGTCCCTGATTGTCCAGAACCTTACCGTCCCTGGATAAGGCTTCCTGATAGGCCTCTCTAAAGGTTGGATATTTCATCATATTATCATTTGCATATACAAAATATCCCGTGTATTCTTCTCCCTGAGTCTGGAATTCAATCCCCGTATTCCGATAAGATTCTATACCTCTGGCAAACAAGACCACCGGCATGGTATTGCCGTATTCGTTGGTCACAAGCCATGTTTCCCGCTTACGCACATCGTCACGTACACTGTAGGTGCTGATATTCTGAGTATTGTTTGCATTATAGACAATATAATCCACCGGCAGGTCGGCCCCATTATTATCACACCGGAATATCTCAAGAAGGTTTCCTTCAATCTGAGTTCCGCTGATGTATCCGCCATCCACCTTATATTCTTTCAGTACATTCAATCCGGTATCGACAATATATAAAACATCCAGCCGTTCTTCATCAGCCGAATTTGCTTCACCGTATACCAGATTTTCTCCGAGCATACCAATCAGCTCCATCCGCTGACCCTTTGGCAGAATATTCTGAATCTCACCGGTCTCAAGATTCCGCCACTCGATCTCCGTCACGGTGCCGGCCTCATTTCTGTGGGAAATGACAATACTCCGGCCATCTCCTGAAATGGCACAGTCTTCAGATTCTGCCTGCTCCAGCACCACTTCAATTTCCTTCATGATAATGTCAAACCGGTAAATTGTATCTTCCAGACAGAGATAGAACATATCATTTCCATCAATAAACGCCATCTTTTGGATTCCCCGATTCAACATACTGAAGCTCTTATCATATGGAATGAACAGAACTTCCGAATAGGTGCCATCCACCCGGTTATAGCGATTCACCGCAATACCGAAACGGCCTTCGTTATCCCCGTTATACATATAACCGTACACAGCAAAATATAAATCGCCGTTTTCTTCGGTCCGCAGCACTTTGACGCCATGATTCATATAGCTGGAATCTCTGCTGCCGGCCTGGCTTCTCCGCTCAAAGCCAAAGGCCTGAGTTAAAATATTATCCCGGGTATTATACACCCACAATCCACCGTCAGCCACAAAGCTGATATACGTATTATATTCCGTCGTATCCGCCGCCTGAGTCTCCTGACCGGTTTCCCCGGCCTGAGTCTCTTCCTCTTCCGGCTCCTCTTTACCGTAAACCTGAATATCCATCTTACTTTCGTCAATAATGCCCAGACGCATCCGGTTATTATTAAAACTAAACGATCGCTCATCCAGCTTTTCTTCCATCGTTCTGGAATATCCGATCAGACTCACTGTACTTCCCGTACAGGATACTTCATAAAATTCTTTGACCATGTAGTTATAATCATTACCGCTGTCATCCCGTGCTTCAATCTCATAGACAAGCTGAATTTCTCCGGTCTGACTGTCCAGATTGACAATAGTCATGTCCACATCGCCAACGACGGATGGATTCAAATCCCCCCAGGTCACAGTCTCGCTGTCTGATGAAATAGACACCTTACGAAAATCATCACTGACCGCATCCGAGGAATACTGTAAATATTCGCCAATCCGTGACGACGCCGTTTTCTCAAAAATCGCCGTATGGAAATCCGAAACAAACTGCAGCTTATCAAAAGCCTGAAGATTATTTCCATAAACAACACGAGTATAATAATAGTAGGTGTTCCGCCCATCGTCCTCCACCGTCAGATTCAGGCAGTATTCTCTGCCATCCTGCAAGTCTGCCGTAAAGGCGATCTCCGTCTGCCGCTGGCCTTCCACACGCTGAATTTCCGGACATTCTCCCGCTTCAATCTCCTGACTGTTATTTTCATCCATCAGAGCATAGGAAATTTTCCGTACATTAGTCACCGGCTCACTCATCTGAAGCGTGATGGTTTTGTTTGCAGAAACCGGCGTCACACTCAGACGCAGATAGGAGGCATTCATCTCCTGAACATAGGCGTCCATTTCATTAATCCGCATACCGCTGTTTTTCACATACAGCTTGATCAGCGACGTATCCCCCTGATTTCTCGACGGATGAATACGCTCATAATTCAGGACATGACTCGTCAGAAGCAGCGCCACGATAAAGGACACCAGATAAAATCCTGCTATAAATGCTATTTTTTTCTTATTCTTCATATCCTATTTCTTCCTTCTTCTAAATCCGAAAAGAGCAGACGATACAGGGTCAGATCTCCATGGACAGCTTCAGCACATGCTTCATAGGCTGCCAGTTCCTTCGAATCCCTTCCCCGGACAGGACCGGATTTTACCGCCCGGATCAAAATGTTTTTCGGAGTATGCTCCATATCAATAAATTCCAGAAGCTGAGTTCTGTAGCCCATCACTTCCAACAACTGTCCCCGAAGTCCATCTGTCATGAGCGCGGCCATCCGCTCCTTTAAAAGCCCATAATGCAGCACTGGTGCAAGCACATCATTTTTTATCTGCCCGTTCAGTTCATGCTGACAACACGGCACGGACAGAATCACCCTGGCGTTCCACCGGATTGCCTTGTACAGCGCATAATCCGTCGCCGTATCGCAGGCATGAAGCGTCACTACCATGTCCACCGATTCAGCGCCCTCAAAATCCGCAATATCCCCATGGATAAATTCCAGTTTGTCATAACCATACTTGTCCTTTAATTCATTACAATGCCGAATCACATCGGCTTTTAAATCCAGACCAATCATTTTCACCGAATAGCCCATTAAAATATTCAGATAATAATACATGGCAAAGGTGAGATAGGACTTGCCGCAGCCAAAATCGATCATAGTCAGCGTTCGGTCTTTCGGCAATTCCGGCAATACATCCTGAATAAACTCCAGGAACCGGTTAATCTGACGGTATTTGTCATACTTCGAACGGATAATCTTCCCCTCTGCCGTCATAACGCCCAAATCCACAAGGAAGGGCACCGGCGTTCCCTCCGGCAGAATATACTTCTTTTTTCGATTATGCGAGAGGTCGGCCCTGTCCGTTTTCCGGCACTCCTTCACCTTTCGCTCCTTCACCGTGATATTGCCCTTTTTGCCGGACAATATGGTATATTCCCGTTCTCCGGTGCGAATCTGGGTCTGTTTAAACTCATTTTGAATCAGTTCCTGAACCCATGCTTTTACCCGGCTCTCTTCAATATTTTTATGAAAAACCTGTGTTTTTGTATACTGGGCCGCCTGAAATACCAGTTGATCTTTAATGACGACCGGACGGACTTTAATCTTCTGAATCTCTCCGGCATTTTTCCGATTACTGAGTGTCATATCCGATAATTCCCAGGTCAGAGCGGCATCTAAAATTTCATCTAATTGTTTCATCGTTCAATCCTTTCCAAAGTATTGTACCATACCCGTTCCGACTTCACAAGGGGCGGCAGCTGCCGCCCCGCGCCCTATCTCGGATAAAGTCTCTGTTTGAATTCTCTTCGCCGATTTCTCCGATAGCAAATTTCATCATAAAGCAAACTCATCAGCAGCGCCCTGCTCCAGTCCTCTGGCTCCGGCCGTCCGGCCCGGTTATAAGCCTTGTCAGCCATTCGTTCCATGGCGGTTACATCCGGGTATTCATCATACATACAACTGCCGTCATATTCTTCTTCGTCGCATACATCCTCCACCCAACGAAGCATCTCTCTGTTTTGTTTCGGGCATATTTTTTTCATATAGGCTCTGTCCTTCAGAAAAAAATCTTCCTGCGTCCAGGGACTGTCGCCGAAAACATCATACAGATTCATTTGATGCAGATTTCGATAATCCATACGCGCCTCCCATCACTATTCACCCTTATGATATGCTTATTTTTCCGGTATGGTTCCGCACCATCTCATTTTTTTTACATAAACTAAATTAAAACGCCCCTGGTGATTTCATGAACAATGATTATCTCGGTATTCTCGTCAACAAAACCCATCCTCTGCCGGAAGATTATGAGCCTGCGGATCTGGTGCCTGTCAATATCCCCTTTGCCCATGTCGGTAATGACTCCAGAAATTATATGCGGCGCCCGGCCGCCGAAGCACTGGAGACCATGTTTCGGGATGCGGAAGCTGCCGGACTTCACCCCATCGGCGTTTCCGGTTACCGTTCCTATGAACGTCAGAAAAATATTTACACCAGCAATGTGGCCGTTAAAGGTGAAATGCACACCTCCCTGTATTCTGCCAAACCCGGACAGAGCGAACACCAAACCGGCCTTGCCATGGATATTTCCTCACCATCGGTCCAATCGGCCCTGACCACCGATGTTGAAAATACGCCTGAAGGCAGGTGGCTACGCGAAAATGCCGCCGCCTATGGCTTCATTCTCCGCTACCCCGCCGGGAAAGAGCATATCACCGGTTATGCCTACGAACCCTGGCATTTCCGCTATGTGGGTAAAAATCTGGCCGCCTATTTAAAAAAAGAGGGGCTGGCCCTGGAAGAATATTATCAGCTTCTTGCATTATAATAGGGAAATCGTGTATGATAGAAAGTAAGATTTTTACGTTGGAGGTAACTTATGCAACAAAAGAAAATAACAAAACTCCGGCAGAGCGGAATTCTTGTACATCCCACATCTTTTCCAAGTCCCTATGGTATTGGCGACCTTGGAAAAGGTGCTTATGATTTTATCGACTTTTTAAAAGAAGCCGGTCAGACACTCTGGCAGTGTCTCCCCCTCGGACCGACCGGTTTCGGAGATTCCCCTTATCAGGCATTTTCCGCCTTTGCCGGCCAGCCCCTCATCATCAGTCCGGAAAAATTAATGGACTGGGAATTGCTGACGAAAGATGATTTGGATGAAGTTCCGGAATGGGATACGAACTGTGTGGACTATGGAACACTCATCCCGTACAAAACCGGGCTTTTAAAAAAGGCCTATGCCCGTTTCCAGCACACACCGATCATTCTGCTGCTGGATGAATTTCGGGCCTTTTGTAAGGAAAACGAAGACTGGCTGACCGACTATGCCCTTTTTATGGCATTAAAAGATGCCCATGACGGCAAGGCCTGGACCGAATGGGAACCGAAATACAAATCCCTTACGGCCTCATCCAGAGCCGCTGCCCTGACAGACCTGAAGGATTCCATCGGCTACTATCGTTTTGTTCAGTATATCTTCTTCAAACAGTGGGAAGAGTTCAAAACCTACGCCCATACCAACGGCATTCAGATTATCGGCGATATACCGATTTTTGTCTCTCCCGACAGCGCGGACGTCTGGGCCAATCAGGAATTATTCCAGTTAGACGATGAAGGATACCCGACGGTCGTTGCCGGCGTGCCTCCGGATTATTTCAGCGCCACCGGCCAGCTCTGGGGCAATCCTCTCTATGACTGGGAGGCTCACAAGAAAAGTCATTACCAATGGTGGATTCGCCGGATTCGCCACCAGCTGAACCTGACAGATTTCTTACGTATCGACCATTTCCGTGGTCTTGAGGCTTACTGGGCCATTCCTTACGGTGAGGAAACAGCAATTAACGGTCAGTGGAAAAAGGGACCGGGAACCGACTTTTTTGACCATGTTCTTAAAGCCTTTGATGGTCCTCTGCCAATCATCGCCGAGGACCTTGGGGTTATCACTCCGGCGGTAGAAGCGCTCCGCGACAACTACGGACTTCCCGGAATGCGGATTCTCCAATTTGCCTTTGATGACATCCGGGATAATGATTATCTGCCTTATAACTATATTGAAAACTGTGTCTGCTACACAGGAACCCATGACAATGACACTACCCAGGGGTGGTATCGTCAGGCCTCTCCTGAATCTCAGGACAAGGTCCGCCGCTATTTAAGCTGCGACGGCAGCAATGTTCACTGGGATTTCATTCGACTGGCCATGGGTTCGGTGGCCCGCTATGTTCTTTTCCCTCTTCAGGACGTTTTTGGTCTCGACAGCTCCTGCCGCATGAACACGCCTGGGACAGGCCAGGGAAACTGGGCATGGCGTTACCATCAGGAACAGTTAAATCCGGGTACGGCCGCCTACCTTAAAGAACTGTCTGAGCTTTTTGGCCGCAACCAGTCACCAGTGGAAACTGCTGCCGCTGAATCGGAGGAGGTCGATCTGCCATGATTCGTTTTTTCTGTGTTATTTTATTTTTACTGCTGTTTTCCATCATCAGCCTGCCTATGTATCTGATTGTCAATATCATCGGTCATTTCAGCCCGATGAAAAAGGGAAAGATTTCTCAAAGCTTCGTTGTCTGGGGCTTTAAAATGGTTCTTTTTGCCAGCGGAACCACCTTAAAGGCTGAGGGGCAGGAAAATGTACCAAAGGACACACCGGTTCTCTATGTGGCCAATCACCGAAGCTACTATGATATTCCGACCTGCTATACACTGGTAAAAAACAATACGGGCTTTATCTCCAAAAAAGAACTGGAAAAGGTGCCTTGTATCAGCCGTTGGATGCGTTATATCAACTGTCAGTTTCTGGACAGAGAAAATGTTCGTGAAGGTCTTAAAACCATCCTCAACTGCATTGAGCTGATCAAAGCCGGCACCTCCATATTCCTTTTTCCGGAAGGTACCCGGGGCCTCGGCGGTGAGATGATTCCTTTCAAAGAGGGCGGGTTTAAAATCGCCACAAAAACCGGATGCCCAATCGTTCCGGTAGCTATCGAAAACACAGAAAATATTTTTGAAACCCATATTCCAAAGGTCAAACGTCAGACTGTATCCGTTCGTTTTGGTACGCCGATTTTCGTATCCGAACTGACTCCGGCCGAGAAAAAGTGTCTCGGAACGACGGTTCAGGAACAAATTCGCACCATGCTGAATGAAAAATAATCCAAATTCTTTCATTTTTACTATTCATTTTTAAACCAAAGCATGGTACAATTGACAAGGACTGAAATTTTAAGGAGGAAGCAGACGATGATACCTGTTGCACTTTTGTCTACACCGGCCATAGTTCTGATTGTCGTCCTCGTGGTCTTAGTGGCTGCCCTGGCCTTTCTTACATTCTGGGGAAACAAGCAGCAGAAAAAAGCCGAAACTGCACAGCAGCAGATTGAGGCTGCCGCACAGCCGATGACCATGCTGGTCATTGATAAGAAGAAAATGAAGCTGACTGAATCTGGCCTGCCAAAAATTGTCATAGATTCCACACCAAAGCTTTATCGACGCTCCAAAGTGCCGATTGTCAAAGCCAAGATTGGACCTAGAATTATGACCCTTATTGCCGACGAAAAAGTTTACGACTTAATTCCTGTAAGGCAGGAAGTAAAAGCGATGGTCAGCGGCATGTACATTTTAAGTGTTAAGAGCTTACGCGGCCCGGCACTGACAGCCCCGCCGAAAGTTGGATTTTTCCAGAGAATGAAAAACAAAATTTCTGGCAAATAAAAATAAGATGGTATTGATTTTTTCGATACCATCTTATTTTTTATTAATGTTCAAAGAAGTATTCTTTTTCATCGAAAATCGTCGGGTCCGTTTTTACCTCATCCGCCAGTTCAAGAAGTTTTTCTCTCTCATTCAGCTCTGGTTCATCAATCACCCGCTCCACCAGCCGTTCGAGAACGGCTCCGAGTGCCGGTCCCTGAGGAATCCCGGCCTGAATCAAATCTCTTCCATTCACCGCCAGCATTTTCACGTTAAAACAATCACCTCTTCGGATAATCTTCCGGTAAATAGCCTCTTTCTCAGCCAGCTGTTTCATCTTTTTCGGCACCACTGCCGGATTTTTGGCTGAAATATCCGCCCGCTGGACTTTAATAAAATCTTCAAAAATATCACTGCCCACACGATTTAAAGCCCGCCGTACACTGACGTCATTCGGAAGATACTTTAATCCATGCCATTTGACCAAGCTGTATACCTTTTCCAACGTATGATTGTCAAATTTAAGCCGCTTCAGAATCTTTCGACACATCTCAGCGCTGACCTCCGGATGCTTATAAAAAATATCTCTGCCGCCATCTGTCTTTTTCACGATTGGTTTTCCAAAGTCATGGAAAAGCATGGTCAGCCGCAGTACCGAATCCGGCTCGATATTTTTTAATGCAAGCAGAGTATGCTCCTCCACATCATATATATGATTCGGCGTATGCTGAGCCACGCCGACAATACGGTCGTATTCCGGTAAAATCACCCGGGTAATACCAAGCCGGCAGGCCTCCCGGATATATTCCGGATGCTTTGATATAAGTAGTTTCACCAGTTCTACCCGAATGCGTTCCGCGCTGACTTCCTTCAGGTCCGCTGCCTTTCCGGACATGGCCTGTTGTGTCGCCTCATCAATACGGAACCCAAGCTGAGCCGAAAAACGGATTGCCCGCAGGATCCTGAGTGCATCCTCGTCAAAGCGCGCTTCCGGATCGCCCACACAGCGGATGACTCCCTGTTCCAAATCCTCTATACCGTGAAATATATCTACCAGCCCGGTCTCCGGATTATAAGCCATGGCATTTATCGTAAAATCCCGCCGCTTCAAATCTTCCTCCAGGCTGGCCGTAAATGTAACCGCCTTCGGATGACGATGGTCTTCATATTCTCCATCAACCCGGTACGTCGTCACCTCAAAGGATTCCTTATCCATCAGCACGGTCACCGTGCCGTGTTCTATCCCCGTATCTACCGTCCTTGGAAAAATCTGTTTGACCTGTTCCGGCCTTGCGGAGGTGGTAATGTCCCAGTCCTCCGGCTGACGTCCCAAAATACTGTCCCGTACACAACCGCCTACAGCATAGGCTTCAAATCCCTGGTTCATCAGTTCTTTAATGACCATGGCCGCCTTTTCCGGAATATCCATTTTCATCCGCTTCACCCCGCTCTAAAACTCTCCTCCGCAGCATATTGCCTAAAGGAATATAAAACTATTTTAACACTTCGAAACCATTCAGGGAATACCTGATACGGACATTTGTCAAATATTTATCTATTGAAGATTTCGTCTTTATCATATATAATATTACATATTGTAACAAGAAAGTAGGTTTGATATATTATGGATTCGGAAACTAAATTAAAGAAATATGAACAGTGGCTGGTAACTTTGAAAATACTGACCGCCGCATGTCTCGTTCTTACTGTTGTTTTAGGCTATTTTTCTTTCAAAGGTAAGGCTGACCCTCTTCTTATGATTCTGGCTCTTCTGGCCACAATCATGTTTTTTATGGCTTACCGTGAAAAATCAAGCGCCCCGCGTCCCGGCAGTCCGGAATACGAGGCAATTGAACGGGCCCATGCAGCCAAAATTGAAGCTCAGAAAGAGCGCATCTACCGAAAACAGCATCCATTCGATGTTGCCCGCGAATTAGTTGAAAACAATAAAGCTTCCGGAAGTAAATCTTCCGAAACAAAAAAAGAGGATTAAAGCATTGGGGCGCCTTCCTTACGGAGGGCGCCCCAAGCATTTTTTTATCAAATTTTGTCGGTTTAACTGCCGAGAACTCTCTTGCGTATATCCTCAAAAGAAATCGGCCGATAGTCCGTCCTTTCCACACAAACACAGATAGATTGACGGCAAAAATCTTTATACGTCGGATTCCCATGAACATGGCCAAAAATATTAGCATAAGGCATATTTTCATTAATGTACAGTGGTTCATGAGACAAAATCCAGAACCCCTCTATAATAATCGGCCATGCACTGGCCTCCTCAAAACCGCACTCCCTGTACCATTCCGGCGACTGGGTATCGTGATTGCCAAGTACCAGCGTTTTTTTGCCATTAAGGCTCTGACACAACCGTGTCACTTCTGCCTTATCTCCAAACGCAAAATCCCCAAGAACAAACACCCTGTCCTCCGGGGCTACAATTTCATTCCAGTTCTTAATGAGCTGATATTCCATATCTCTGATATCCTTAAAAGGACGATTTTCAAAACGAATCATCGCCTCATGTCCAAAATGCGTGTCTGCAACAAAAAAAACCTTTCCTGCCATCTCTATTCCTCCCTGTATTCAGATTCATAGTAGCATACTTATTTTGTGCGGTCAAAAACATTTTGTAAATATAACTTCGGATACTCTCTGCCGCAGACCAATTTCGTCACGGCAATTCTTTGCCTGCCCCATACGGACCGGCCGGCGGTATCCAACCGAAAAGTTTCGCCCACTGGCCGAAACTCCCTTTGCAGTTTCCCACTCTATAAACAATATGTACTCACATATGTTTATCTAAACTTTCATAGGTCTTTTTACCGAGATTCCGGGCTGAATTTATCCATCGGTTTCCCTGATGTCCATTATCACACATAAACAATTCACCCTTCTTATGGATGGTGGCGCCGCACAGCGCGCAATACCTTCCAATATCCGGGACCGATGATTCCAGAAGAAAAAGCCCCTCCTGCCACGCCTTATATTTTAACTGATTACGAATTCCATAGCTTAAATGCAGCGAAGACCATTTTCCCACGGCTGCCATCACATATTTGCTGTATTCGCTGTCATATTTCGGCAGCACAACAGCGCCTACACCATTTTCCCTGCTGAAATTTACAATCTCCCTGCTGATTTGATGGGTCATATCCTCATTTATATGTTTCAGCTTCCTCCAGTATCTTTTATCTGCGTTTCCATCATTCTCCCTGCCGGATGCCTCCCGGGATTTTTTAATTTTATCCAGTATGTTCTTGCAGCGATTGACATAAGCCGTACCTCCCCGGAAAAATCTCACGGCCTCCACATCATATTGGCAATTCAGCACACAGCAGACAGCCACCGCATCACCATTTGTAAATTGTACGCAGCAAATACGCATCTTTTCGTCCATTCGCTGCTTTAAAGGTCTCACATCCGGTACTCCCTGCCGGATTGGCACATGTAATTCTATTCTCTTCTCCCGGAATACAACCTTCGGCGATAAACATTCCCCATTTAATGGAATCTCACTGTCTGACAGACGACAGCGTATCCACCGCCATGATTCACCTGTCCAGACCTTTATCCGCACAGAATGGCCGTCCAAATCTTTATACATTCCCTTATACAGCGTAATTCCCGCCGAAAAGGCTTCGCTCGGATGCTCCTGCTCTTCTCTCGCAAGATAACTTTTTCCTGCCGCCAGAGCCGAATTGATTGCTGCCCGCCGAAAGTACAGCGGAACGGCTTTCCATGGCAGCGGGCTTTCTACCGGTTTTTTGTCTCTTCCGACAATACTCAGACACTCCAGCGCCCGCATAGCTTTCTGATTGCCCATACTGTGAAATTCCGGATGTTCCAGAAATAATTTATAATAGAAATAGAGAATATCGTTATAGAACTTCTGAGTGGCTAAAAGCCACCCATTATGCGAAGTCCGTAATATAAACTTTTTCGTTGTCATCGAATAATAATTTTTTGTTGACATTTTTCTTAACGTTTACGGGTTTTGAAAATATAAATACCCATATCCACGGTCACGGCCGCTGCTGCTGCCGCTATAACAATCCACAGCATCAGATTCATGTTGTCGCCGGTCTTTGGTCCATTAACTTTACTGTTCTTCTGGTCCGCACCAGTCGTTCCGTTACCGCTGACTGTTCCGTTACCGCTGACTGTTCCATTACCGCCGGTTGTTCCGCTGCCGCCGGTTGTTCCGCTGCCGCCAGTTGTTCCGCTGCCGTCAGTTGTTCCGCTGCCGTCAGTTGTTCCGGCGGCAGGAATGGTTTCTGTTTTCAGAACTCTTCCGCACACCGTACAGCTATAAGTTTTCACACCTTCCTGTGCCGCTGCGGCTTCCTTTGTCACTTTACCGCCGTCACTTGTATGTGCTCCAATATCCGCTTTCTCACCGCAAACACATTCATGCCAGTGATTTTCCTCATCGCTTATCCATTCACTGCCATAGTTATGTACATGCTCCTGTCCCGCAGCCGGAATCACCTCTGTTCTGAGAACCTTACCGCATACCGTACAGCTATAAGTTCTTACACCGTCTTCTGTTTCCGTCGCCGGGATTGTAACTGCACCCTTATCCTCTACATGAGCCGTCAGGTCGTTCTTTTCACCGCAGATACATTCATGCCAATGATTGGTATCATCGCTCATCCAGTCACCGCCAAACACATGGCCTTCCACAGTACAAATAACCTCACTGCTTTCTGTTTCCGCAGAAACCATCGTGCCGTCGGAAGCCGTTACTCTGGCTGTATAGCCGCCGGTTTCAGTCACTGTGAGGGTACTCGCCGTTTCTCCTTCCAGTAAAGCGCCGTCTTTATACCAGGCATATGTATATGTCACACTGTCCAGGTCATGGGAAACTTCCGCTGTTAAAACAATGTTTCCACCCGTATGCACCGTAGTTTCCTCTGCTTTTACTGAAACTGCCGGAGCGTTCAAAGCCCAGACTTCTAATAAAGTCATCCGTTCCGTTACAATATCATTGGCCATGTCCCACAATTCCGTACTGTTATAGCGCCGCCATCCGGCCAGTGTATAACCTGTTTTTGTCGGAGCCGGTACCTGCGCCGAATCAATCGTTGTATTCGGCACTACCCAAAGCCGCACATAAGTTGCAGAATTTGTCATGTTCTTAAACGGAACAGCAATCAAACCTACCCATTTAAGATTTTGTCCATCCTGAATAAGCCCCTTTTGCTCATCCGATGATACGAACTGCCCGGCTTCCGGGATAAGTCCGGCTCCGTAAGTAACGACAATACCGCCTTCCGGAGAGTAATTACCCATAATCTCTACCGGGTTTGTCGGACGAAATTCATCGGTCACCTGAATGACCGTCAGATTCTCATCTTCATTATCTTCCAGGGCAATATTTCCGGAAATGGTTGGCGCACCGCTTAACTTCAGAACTGCATATTCGTCATCATATCCATGAAGAGAAATTGCCGTACCGATGTCATCAACCTGCAAATTATCCGCAATAGTGCCGCCGCTTATTTCCAGAACCGCTCCCGGCCATGCACATATTCCGCCGCCGTCATAATACTCACCGGCAGAATTGCCTGTAATAGAGCCGCTCTTCATGATGAATTGAGCAGTATTCATACCACTAACATTACCTTCTATGAATATGGCGCCGCCCCGATATGCGGCGCTATTATCTCGAATCTCTGTACCATCCAGCGTAACAGCACTATTATCCAAAAGGCAAATAGCGCCGCCCCACTCCTCAGTAGAATTTTTTTCAATCAGACCACCGGTCAGTTTTACAGTTGCATCCCACACAATCATGGCGCCGCCGGCCTGAGAAGCTTTATTATTCTTTATAACGCCGCCAGTCATATTAATCGTACAGCCGTCGCCCTGTACTGCATTTGCGCCATTATTGATTAACTGTGTCCCTTCACCAATATTTAAAGTCGTACCATCGCCTGCGAAGATAAACGGTGCGTCTTCACTGTCATCCCCCAGTTCTATATTATCGCCATCAATTGTGACGTCACTGAGCGTCATGGTCGTATCGCCCGCCAACAGAAACAGTTTCCCCGTAAAATCTTCCGCACGTCTGATTGTCACACCGCTTAATGACACATTCCCCATATTTGTCATTACAACGCTTCCGCACACATAGATGGTTCCGCCCTCTGCAACAAGCTGCATGGCCTTGTCCAAAGTCTTTACTGCATTTGCTGTATCAGCACCGCTCCTGCTGTCATCACCATGAAGACCATCCAGATATACCTTGTCCAGCCGAATCACCGTAAATGTTCCGTCGCCATTATCCTGTGTCGTCAGACCGGCCGGAACATAGGTCGAAACATCACTGCTGAAAGTTCCTCCGGTAATCCTCGGGTCCCCGGTATTCTTTCCGGCTGTCAATGCTGTTCCGTCACCGCCGCCACTAAAGGTTCCCCCATAAATATTGGCCGTTGCTTTTTCATTGATTCCCCCATCGCCATTGGTATTATCATTACCGCAGAGAACAGCCGCTCTGCTGGCCGACGTGTAAGTTCCGCCATAAATGCGGGCTTCGACCTGTCCGGTCTCTCCCGCAATGTAAAGCGCATAAAAGGAATAAGTTCCCTCAGCGCTGTGCTCACAGCCTACGGTTCTAAAATCACCGCCGCGTACCTCGGCGTAGCCATTGGCAATGCCAAGTCCGCCCTGGACGCCGGTTACCGAACCGCCATTAAAATAAAGTTCACCCTCGCTGATAACACAATAAGCATACTGCACCAAATTGCCATTGGAATCCTTCGTTTGATTACATGAAGTTGAGTTAAATACGCCTCCATTGACTGTCAGTTTGCCTGCATTAGAAACAGCTCGTGTGGAACCTTCAAACGTTCCTCCGTTAATAACTGCTTCGCTGCCCGGTCTTACATAAACTCCGGAACCATTGGCCGCAACACTGCCACGAAATGTACCATTCTCAATTGTTAAAGCGCCGTAGTTATTTATTGCACCGTATCCGCCAAATTCTGATGCGGAACTGTCAATAACGCCATCTCCTGTAACGGTAAGTGTACCGTTATTCACAATTGGACGGCCTTCAAATCCACTGTCGACCGTGATGCTTTTTCCCGCCATGTCCAGTACAATCGTTTTTCCCGCCGGGACCGTCGCGATATCTTCCCCAGTCATTCCGATAATATCTTTCAAAAGTATCACAGTTGCACTTTCCGGCGCTTTCTCAAAAGCTTCCTTTAAGGATGCATAGCCCGTCTCTCCAATCTGGCAGACAGCATTCTCATCAACATTCTGAAACTCAATTCCGCTCATAAATGCCTCTGCCAATGCGTCCAGTTTCCCCCTGTCCAGGGTTTCCGCACCTTCCTCTAAAGCATCTACGGCATCACAGATGGCATTTAATTCTTCATAAACCACTGCTTTTTCCTCATCTGTCATACTTTCTAACGCTTCAACTGATGGAAGATGATTAATGCGCTCCTGCAATTTTTCCACTTCTGTCCGCTCTTCCGTTTCTTCCTCCACAGTTTCTGTTACCGGAACCAGTTCACAGTCGCCTTCATGACCACCCGGCAAAATACAACCTTCGGTCAGTTCACAGGATTCGAGACCATCATTCTCACCGTCAGACTTACTGTCATCTTCCGCAAATGCAGTCACCGACAAAGACAACACCATAGTAAACGCAAGCAAAAAGGCCATCCACCGCTTAAATTTTGCCCTACATTTCATTCTAATCTCACCTTTCTATAAATTTTTCTAAATTTCTGCGTTGGAATATGCCCTGCGGACGGGCATGCTCCGTCAAGCTCTGAACGATAAATCAGACTTTATCGTTCCCCGGTGCTATAATGATGAAAAGTGAATTTTTGCGTAAAAATCAGCAGTTTTCCACATAAAAATGGCAAAAATGTCTCTTGTTTTATGTAAAAATATTTGAACGAAATTTCCTACATTTTCCTGAAATGTATTTTTAACTTATCTATCACGAACCCATCTCAGGAAAGTATCCTGTGCAACTTTAAGTTGATTCGCCGCTTCTCTTGAGGTAATCCTTTTATGCTCCCAATCCGTCTTTACCTGTTCAAAATTATCCGGTATGGGTTTTCTCGGCCTGCCAAACTGAACGCCTCTGAGTTTTGCGGCAGCGATACCTTCTTTTTGTCTCTGTTTAATATTCTCCCTTTCTGTCTGGGCAACATAAGAAAGAATCTGGAGAACCAAATCCGCCACAAAAGTCCCGGTCAAATCCCGTCCGGTCTGCCGGGTATCCAGAAGCGGCATGTCTAAGACAACGATATCCGCCTTTTTTTCCTTTGTAATAATCCGCCACTGATTTAAAATTTCCTCATAATTCCGCCCGAGCCGGTCAATGGATTTAATGACAAGACTGTCACCTGCCCGAAGCTTTCGCATAAGTTTTTTATATTGGGGACGATTAAAATCTTTCCCACTGAGTTTATCCATAAAAATATTTTCCTCCGGCACGGGAAATTCAGCCAGCGCAATCCGCTGCCTGTCTTCGTTCTGCTCCTTCGTGGACACTCGTATATAACCATACACAATATTCGACATTTTCTTAGACCTCCTTCGTTTTAAAAATAGTATTTGCTTCATAAAACAATTTTAACGAAGAATTCCTGATTCTCGTTTTGTGTCGTGTACTTTTCTCCCCGGAATGGGTATACTGATTATGAAAGGAGCATACATATGATAAATCAAAAGAAGATAGGCCAATTTTTAAGAAAACTCCGAACGGAAAATAACCTCACTCAGGAGCAATTTGCCGAAGTTATCGGCGTGACGAATCGAAGTATTTCCCGATGGGAAAATGGGGTAAATATGCCGGACTTTGATGTGCTTATACAGATTGCCGAATATTTTGATGTCGGCATTGAAGAAATATTAGACGGAGAAAGGAGAATTCCGAGTATGGATAAGAAAACTGAAGAAACCTTATTGAAGGTTGCCGATTATAACAACAGTGAAAATATGATTTTTTCTAAAAGACTCAGCTATATTTTTTTTATGGGCCTGGCCGCCTTTATCGTATATATGGTCATTGATGTCCAGGGTCTGACAACGATTCCATTTTACGATAACATTGCCAGTTTTGCTCTTGGACTTGTCCTTGGGGTGCTGATATTGGGTGTTCTGTATACCAGCAACTACATGTCCAAAATCAGAGCTTTCAAAATGCGGCTGCTGAACCGTACGAAATAACTATATTACAAAAATACCCCCTGCTGCACACACTATTCACTGTCTGCAGCAGGGGATATTTCTTTACTGTCCCCTATGGTCCTGGCCGCCCTGAATGCCGCCCACAGCATTCTGACCGCTCCACACGGATACACTGTCCAACATAATCTCTTTAGATTCACCATCACCATATGTCACTGTATAAGTCTCACCAGATACTAGCAGAGATGAGCTTATCTGGATACAATTAAATGATTTCGTCGGAGAAACACTGAGAATTTCCTTGCCTGAGCCGTCTGTGAGTGTCACCATGGTCCCAGATGGAAGCATCGTATCCGCAACAACATTCACAGAGCACTGGGTGGATGAATCACTGAAAGCCATCGCCATGCCGGAGTTTCCTGTACCGACAAAAGTTCCGCCGGTAATCTCTGCCGTTCCCTCATAATCCAACGTACCATTCGCCGAATCTTCCGGGCCTTCAACAACGAGCATTCCACCATCCATGTAAAGATTTCCATTGGAATCAATACCATCGCCGGACGCCTTCACATATATATCGCCGCCGCTGATTCGTATCCAGCAATCATCTCCCGACGCAAAACTGTTCTGTCCCGGACGTCCGCTCATCAATGTATCGCTGCCTCCGGCGGAATTAATTCCATCGTCCATTGATACCACATCAATATCACCAGCCCGGATATCCACCGTCAGACCTTCCAGACCTTCATAAGATTTATTAATCTGAATAACGCCGCCATTAACAACAAGCTCTTGATTCGCATGGACGCCGTCATCTCCCGAATCCATGATATATGTTCCGTCATTTATCGTAACATTTCCATTACAATGAATACTGTCATCCGATGAATCAATGGTAAACTCACCGCCATTCAGATAGATTCCGGTGCCGCCTTTCAATCCCTTGGCGCTGTCCGAGCTCTCGCCGTCCTCTGCGCCTACGCCACTGTCTTTGACCGATATCTGACTCTCTTCCGGCATCCCGCCATCCGTCGGTATTTGGCCGCCTCCTGACATTTCGCCGTCCGGCGGTGTCTGGCCGGCTCCTGATATTTCGCCGTCCGGCGGTGTCTGGCCGGCTTCCGCCTCTGCGCCGTCCGGCGGCTCCTGTCCGCCCATCTTCGGCTGTTCGCCCATCTTGCCGCCCCATTGGCCCCAGTTTTCCCGTATCTGCCCATTTTCATCATAACTTGCATTGGCGCTTCCACCGCCGCATACTATGGAACCGGAGCCGCCATTAATCTGCAGTACTGTTTCCGCCTGTATGCCATCCTGAGCCGCCGTAATCCGATAAGTTCCGCCGTCCAGCAGAACATATCCTTTATCTGCATCCGTGTCATTGTTGGATTTAATTCCGTCGCCTCCGGCCGTGATAGTCACATCACCATTTTTGATTGTCACCGAATCTTTTCCTTTCAGACCATGCTGCTGTGCATTAATATTCAGTGTTCCGTTAATGATTTTTAAATCGTCCTTACTGCGGATGCCGTCCTCATAATTCCCATAAATATTCAAAATACCTTCGCCATTGATACTCACATCATCTTTACTGAAAATACAGGCATTCGGCTCATCGTCGGAGGCATTTTCATAAACATAGGATGACGCATCACTCAATACATTCTCCTGCCCTTTTGCAAGGGTGATAACAATTTTTTTGCTCTGTATGCCATATATGACCGAGCTGCTGCTCGAGCCGGCCGTCAAACCGCCCAAAACAATATGCACCACATCGTCCTTATCCGCGTCCACCTGAATCTGTCCATCCGACATATTGCCGCTGAATACATAGGTCCCGGCCTGGGTAATTTTTAATACATTCCCATCTGCCTGTATGCCATTGCCGGAAATCTCCGATGATTCCCCGTTGCACTTAATAATCGCTGCCTTGCCTTCAGACCAGCTCTCATCCAGGTCATCCGCATCGTAATTCCCCGTCAGCGGCCCTGTCTCCACTGTTTCGTTTTCGCTGCTCTGTTCCGCATCTTCGACACTTTCCGACATAACAACTGTCGTCTCGGTTAAAGTACCGCTATTCTGAAAGTCGCATCCCCCAAGCAGCGATAAGGACAAACTGCCTGCCAGCAGACTCACCAAATATTTCGAACCCTTCATTCAGGACACCTCCTACCTCTTATAATTCTTCTCTCTCCTGGGCCACTCGACCACAGACAATGGTCAGATTTCCATTGCGGCACCGCAGCTCATCCAGAAATTTTTTCTCACTTTTATCTTTTCGAAACAATATATGATAGTGAAGCTCATATAGACTTCCCATGTTTACCGTCCGCACTTTAAGCAGCTCGTTCCGCGTTGTATACTCGGCAAACAAATCATCAAATATCCCTTCATAATCCAGATTTTCCGGAATCGTCACCTTTAAATCCCGCATCATCTGATTCATTCGGCCGACCGGAAGATTCGCTACCAGCAGCATGACTATTCCCACAATACACACCAGCAGACCTCCGATAGCCACATATCCCATACCTGTCGCAAGTCCGACTGCCATCGCAAGGAAAACAGACGCAATCTCCCGGGAATTTCCCGGAACGGAGCGGAAACGGACCAGACTGAATGCCCCTGCCACAGCCACACCGACTCCCAGATTACCATTAACCAACATAATCACTGTCTGAACGATGATTGGCAGCAATATTAATGTCAAAATAAAATTTTTCGAATATTGATTTTTATACATATGTACCAGGGCGATAACCACGCCAAAAAGAATTGAAAATACGGTACAAAAGATGAATTCCGGCACAGTCAGTCCGGCTGTCGATAATGACAATATACTGTCAAGCATACAAAACGCCCTCCCCAAATAAATGTGTTAGATTTTCTTTATAATAAGCACCATATTTTGAAAAGGAAATCGGATAGATTTCCAGCTCGGATAGTATATGCCCAAACCAAAAGGGCATGCTTTCCGGTATTTTCACCTCCATCAGTACCATGTTTTCCGGCAGCAGGGCTATTCCCCCATCGCCTTCAGCCAGATAGAGGTCATCTTCCCGATAGCGTATATTTTCATCAAAAGTGACCCGAAATTCCTCCTGTTCCTTCCCGAAATAAGCCCTGCGGTCATAGGCCAGATACACCGATGGCTTCGGTTGATAGAAATTTACAAACCATTCAATTTCACTAAAAATCTGTGCCTGTTCTTCTGGAACAATCCCATGATACAGATATTTCTCCGCTGTTTCCAACCGCATCGGTATCCGTCGCTTATATACGATACCGTCATATTTCTTTTTCAACTCAATAAAAACCTGACTATCGTCCTTTGGCACCCCATAGCTCCTGAGACGAAGCTTTTCTTTGTAATGGGGTTTCTCTATCGACGCCCGTATGAGCTCATAATTCCCCGTATCAAAATAAATATTGCAGATTGTATGCAGACCATACTCATCCAGAACAAGCCGCTCTCCCACTTTGTCCATAAGCGCTTTCTGCTGTTCGCAGGTTAATAAATACTTTTTCTCATACCGCCGGAATACTTCCTGAACCTTTTCCACCGCTCACCCTCATTTCTCATAAATTAAGTATTCGTATTATCCCATACAAATGTGGAGCAAAAATGGAAAATTTGTGAAAATCTTTTGAAAAGCTTGTGTAAATTCTGTGTTGATATTTCCATTGACCAGACCGAAAATATCTTTTACAATAGAAGAAATGGAATATACAAGGAGGAGAAATTTATGAAAGAAAATGTCTTTATTATGGAACATCCATTAATTCAGCATAAAATATCGATGCTCCGGGATGAGCGCACCGGAACCAACGAATTCCGCCGTCTCATTGAAGAAATTACCGTTCTGATGGGCTATGAGGCTCTCCGGGATTTGCCTCTTGAAGATATAGAGATTAAAACACCGATTGAAACCTGCTATTCACCGATGGTTTCTGGCAAAAAACTGGCTATCGTTCCGATTCTTCGTGCCGGTCTTGGTATGGTCAATGGAATTCTGACCCTTGTCCCATCCGCAAAAGTTGGACATATCGGTCTCTATCGTGACGAAGAGACTCACGAACCTCATGAATATTTCTGCAAACTTCCGGCACCGATCGACCAGAGAACCATTGTTGTTCTTGACCCAATGCTGGCCACCGGCGGTTCCGCTGTCGCTGCCGTAGATTTTATTAAAGAACATGGCGGAAAAAATATCAAATTCATGTGTATTATCGCAGCCCCGGAAGGCATCAAACATTTCCAGGAATGTCATCCAGATGTGCCGATCTACTGCGGACACCTGGATCGCTGTCTGAATGAAAATGCCTATATCTGCCCGGGTCTCGGCGATGCCGGCGACCGGATTTTCGGCACAAAGTAAATTTAAAAAACCTTTCTCTTGGAAAGCTAATGAACGCTTTCTGCGAGAAAGGTTTTTCTTTTTATGGCTCCCCTTATGGCGCCAGATTTTTTTAGTTCTGCCTATTCAGGCATCCCGTATTGCATGCCCTTCGGGCGGGCGCGCTCCGTCAAGCTGCGTGCGACAAGGTTTTCTATTTGAAATGGATTTCGTCCGGTGAAATCATAGCGTCAGACGTTTTCAGTCCAAGCAGTCGGCAAAGCATCGGCGCGATGTTTCTCTGTCCGATATAATGGTCTTCAAATCTACCGTTCTCCACTAAATGGCTTAAAATATACAAAGGAACATCTCTTTGTGGGTCCGTTATCCCACAATGGATGCCATTTTCGTCCATTCCGTGGTCTGCTGTCACCACCACCTGATATCCATCTTCAAGCCAGGACGGCAGAATATCCGCAATCAACACACCCATGCCCGCAACTTTTCCGGCATATTCCCGGCTGTCCGCTCCAAAGGTATGACCTGCCAGATCAATACTCATTGGATGATACAGCATAAAGTCCGGATGATAAGTTTTCCGGATTGCCTCGCCATCCATGAACAAATGAGAATCCGGATAGGTATCCTCCCAGTAATATATCCCATAGTCAATCAGGTCGTCTTCGATGCCAAACTGAATCCGGTCACGATGTTTATCGAAGGGCGCCCGGTTATATAATTCACTCATCCAGAAATACGCCGCCGCCCCACTGACCAATCCGGCTTCTTTGCACAGATTGAAGATACTCGTCTGATTGGACCGACGCACGGTCTCATTACAGGTAATTCCGTGAACATAACTCGGTACTCCTGTCATCAATGTCTCATACATTGGCCGTGACATGGACGGAAGCTCACCCCGGACTTTATATTTGGCCGCCAGCCCATAGTCCACCATATGTTCCAGATAACCCAAATATTTCGTTCCTATTTCATAACCGCATGCATCTAAAAGTACAAATATTGTTTTACCCATTTTCTTTCCTACCTCTGTATATCCAGACGCTCCAACACGCCCTGCACTACTGCCATGCCAACCCGTTTCAAAGCCTCTTCCGTATTGGCTCCCAGGTGAGGCGTGGCAATAAAATTATCTAATGTCAGTAAAGGATGGCTGGCGCTCACAGGCTCGTCCACAAACACATCGCAGGCCGCCCCGCAGATCGCTCCTCCGGCCAGACTTTCGTATAACGCCTGCTCGTCCAAAACCGCGCCTCTTGTTGTATTGATCAAAATTGCCTCCGGTTTCATCTGCCCAAATTGCTCTTTTCCGATCAGATGCCGCGTTTCCGGGGTCAAAGCCACACCAACAACGACCACATCCGCTTTTTTCAATACCTCTGTCATAGAAGGCGCATAGGTCATCGTCATCGCTCTGGCCTTTTCCTCTGTCAAATGTCTCGACCAGCCAATCACCTGCATTCCAAAACCTTTACGGCAGATATCCGCCGTCTGCCGACTGATATCGCCGACACCAATCAGGCCCAAGACCTTGCCACACAACTCCATTCCCTGAAGTTCAGCCATTAAATCTTCTCCCCGGCCATTCTGTCTCCGGCCAGTCAGCCTGCGGTCAGCCTGTACGATTTTCCGTCCAAGGGCAAGCATCAGAGCCACATTCATCTCGGCAACGGACCGGCTGTTTAGATGAGGCACTGAAAAGACCTGTATTCCATGCCTTTTCGCCGCCTCCATATCCACATCGTCTACGCCGGTTCCATGAATTCCTATCACCCGTAAGGATTGAGCACGTTCCATGACCTCATTCGAGATATTTAGATTCCGGTTAATCAGAGCCTCTGCCTCAGAAAGCCTGTCCCACTCACGAATCACTTCGGCATGGGCTTTCAGAAAGGCATAGGCATCCGGATGAATATATTCGCACAAAAATACTTTTCTCATTATTTTTCCCCTGCAGGCTCTCCACTGATCGTCACCGTTACCGTGTAGACACTTTC
>CABRLU010000017.1 GCA_902471845.1 uncultured Lachnospiraceae bacterium
ATACCGTTGTCCAAAATGTGAATATGAAGAACCGACGATGAAGCGGATCATCCGGGCCTCGAATTATCACTATAATGTGGGCTTGAGTAAAGCAAAGATACGGGATCTGAGCGGCGCCATTACGTCGCTGCAGATGAGTCTGAAATACAATAAACGCAATACGAATGCCCGGAATCTTTTAGGTCTGGTTTATTTCCAGATGGGAGAAACGGTGTCTGCTTTGGGAGAGTGGGTCATTAGTGTTCATTTTCAGAGTAAAGGAAATGTTGCACGGAATTATATTAAAAAGGTTCAGAATAATCAGGGGCAGCTCCAGGTCATCAACAATACGATTCAGAATTATAATCTGGCTTTGAAGTATCTGGAGGAAGGCAACGGTGATCTGGCCATTATTGAATTAAAAAAAGTGGTCAATCTGAATCCGAATTATATTCGGGCCTATCAGCTTTTAGGCCTTTTATATATTCAGCATAAGCAATATTCTGCGGCGAAGAAGATATTATCCAGAGCACTGAAGCTGGACAGGAATAATATTACAACCGTCCGTTATATGAATGAGTTGGTTGGATATTCAAGACAAAAGCGGAAAGGTGGGGACGTTGAGCGGGAAAAAGCCGCCTACGTTCAGATTAAAGATCCGAATCCCATCGTCATTGAACGAACGGCGGGAAGCTATACGGATTTTAATACAAGTACGCTCTCCTTTGTAAATATTCTGATCGGTATTATTATCGGTGCGGCTGTGGTCGGGCTTTTGCTTGTACCATCGATTCAGAAGACGAAAGCATCGGAATACAATCAGGCGGTGGTTGAGTACAGCAGTCAGATTTCCGAAAGAAATAAGGAGATTACGTCCCTTCAGAATCAGGTGGATACGCTGACCGATGAAAATGATAAATTGAAAAATAATATGGACAGTGTAGGAAGTCAGGCGGACAGTGAGCAGAATGATAAACGTTTGATCCAGGCGATGAAGTCCTATCTGGATAATGATTTTGTGACGGCGGGAACAGTACTGGCCGATGTGGATAAAACTCTTTTGGACGGCCAGGAGGCGCAGGATGTTTATGATTTCCTGCTGACAAAAACCAGGGATACGGTTGTCAATCAGCTTTATGCGGAAGCCTATGAGTATTACGATCAGAAGGATTATATGAATGCGGTGACTTATTTCCGTAAGGTACTGAATCTGAATCCGGATTCGGTGGAGGCCTGGTATAATATGGGACGGGCCTATCAGTATCTGACAGACTTTGAGCAGGCCAGAAATTGTTATAATACGATCATTAATAATTATGGTGACAGCGATTATGCCGATGACGCGCGGACTTATCTGAGCCAGATTGAGAGTCGTATGTCGGAAAGTCAGACGCCGGAAAGTGAATAAAACTGAAATTGAGAAACAAAAGATGAGAAACTCATGCATATGGGGGACTCATCTTTTTTTGTTGCATAGGAGGTATGACAATGGAAATGGAGTATCAGGTGAAGGGGCCCTATCTGATCATTCAGGTGGGGAAGGAATTGGATCACCATCAGGCGGAGCATATCCGGCAGGTACTGGAACGTATCGGACGGGAACGGGATATTCGGAATATTATTTTTGATTTTACAAAGACGACGTTTATGGACAGTTCCGGTGTGGGAATGCTGATCAGCCGGTATCGGGACCTTTCCATGTGCGGCGGCACGGTATGCGCGGCGGGTGTGTGTCCGGCGGTGGAAAAGCTTTTTTACGTGTCCGGTCTGCATAAAATTATTCGGGTCTATTCGGAAGTGGAGGATGTTTTCAATGGACAAAAATGAAATAAAAGTAATATTTGACAGTTGTTCGGAAAATGAAAGCTTTGCCCGGATGGTGATTTCTGCTTTTGTGGCCCGTCTGGATCCGACATTGGAGGAATTGGCGGATATTAAGACGGCGGTTTCCGAGGCGGTAACAAACAGTATTATTCATGGCTATGGCGGCGGTGAGGGCGATATCGAAATGTATGGCCGGATTGACGACAGGGAGGTGACCGTGGAAGTTGTGGATTTTGGCGTGGGAATTGAAAATATTGCGAAGGCTATGGAGCCAATGTTTACGACAAGACCGGACATTGACCGCTCTGGTATGGGATTCGCTTTTATGGAAGCGTTTATGGATGAACTGAAGGTAGAGTCCGAACCGGGAAAGGGTACCCGTATCGTTATGAAAAAGAGACTGGGAGTGGTCTGAAAATCTATGGAATTTCTTGAGTTACTTTTAGCTGCTAAATCAGGAGATAAGAAGTCAAGAGATTTACTTGTAGAAAAAAATATGGGACTTGTGTGGAGCGTGGTGCGACGCTTCGCACATCGGGGGTATGAAGCGGAGGATTTGTTTCAGATCGGAGTCATTGGCCTCATGAAGGCGATTGACTATTTTGATACGAGCTATGACGTTCGGTTTTCCACCTATGCGGTGCCGATGATATCAGGAGAGATTAAACGGTTTCTTCGGGATGACGGAATGATTAAAGTCAGCCGGTCGTTGAAAGAACATTCGTGGAAAATTCAGAAGGCCAGAGAGACGCTGAACCACCAGAACGGTCGCGAAGCTTCTTTGAGCGAGCTTTGTGCCTGTACAGGTCTGGAACCGGAGGATGTTATTTCAGCCATGGAAGCCGGGTCAGAGGTTGAATCGTTAAATAAGGTGATATTCCAGAGTGACGGCCAGCCGGTGCATTTGGTGGACAAACTGGTCGAAAAGAAAGACAGTCACGGAGAACTTCTGGATCATCTGCTGATCGAGGAATTGCTGGCCAATCTGGATGCGAGGGAGCGGGAGTTGATTATTCTGAGGTATTACTGTAATGAGACTCAGAGTAAAATTGCCGAGCATTTTGGTGTTTCCCAGGTTCAGGTATCCCGGATGGAAAAGCGGATTTTGAAGCGGATGAGAGAGATCATCGACCGGTAATAATACCCAGAATTGGGATTGCATTTCACCCGTATTTGGGTGTATTATAGAGGTACGGGCATCGGCCTGAAAGGATTATATTAAGGATTACATCGAGGAGGAATTTTAGTATGAAAATCAGTTTATTAGAGCCGATTGGGGTATCGCAGGCTGTATTGGATGAACTTTCACAGGGGTTGAAGGACAGAGGACATGAATTCTGTTATTATGATACAAAGACCACAGATGTGGAAGAGCTTAAAAAACGTACCGCAGGATGTGACATTGTCATGATCGCCAATAATCCCTATCCGGCAGAGGTTGTGGAATCTGCAGATGCTTTAAAGATGATTTCCGTAGCATTTACAGGAATCGATCATATTGGCGTACAGGCCTGCAGGGATAAAGATATTATGATCTGTAATGCGGCCGGTTATTCGAATCAGACTGTGGCCGAGCTGGTGATCGGTATGGCGATTGATGGCCTGAGAAATGTGGCAAAAGCAAATGATGTGGTTCGTAAAGGCGGCACAAGCGCCGGCATCGGCGGCCGTGAAATCTGCGGACGTACCGTAGGTATTATCGGTCTCGGAAAGATTGGTATGGTTGCGGCAAAATTGTTCCTGGCTTTTGGCGCAAAGGTTATTGCTTATAACCGGAGTCAGTCAGAGGAAGCCAAAGCTCTTGGTATTGAATATAAATCACTGGATGAAGTATTATCCGAAAGTGATATCGTTTCTTTAAATATGCCGTTGAATGACAGCACACGGGGATTTATCAGTGCAGATAAGATTGCCCTTATGAAACCGGATACAGTATTTATCAACTGTGCCCGCGGACCGATCGTAGATAATGCGGCTCTTGCGAAGGCATTGAATGAAGATAAATTAGGTTTTGCATGTCTGGACGTATTTGATATGGAACCGCCGATTCCGGAGGATTATCCAATCCTTTCCGCAAAGAATACGCTGCTGACACCGCATCAGGCATTTATCTCCGAAGAATCTATGATTCGCCGTGCGAAGATCGTTTTTGACAATGTTTATGCATATCTGGACGGCGCACCGGTGAATGTGTGCAAATAATCAAATAGAATTTTAATGAATACATCTTTTGAAAAAACAAGCATTTTTTTCAAAAGATGTATTTTTTTATGTTGGACAGGAATAATAAGGTTCAAAGGAGTGATGAAAATGCACGAAATACGGAGTTTTAAAATTTTCATATGCCTGATATTGACAGTCATCGCTGCGGTTCTCTGGCTCAGTGTGTGGAGCCATTTTGCCTCTGATGTGGGCCAGACAACTTATGAGGATGCGGTTTTTGTAGAAATAGAAGACAATGCGCCAAAGGAAGGAGAGGATATTCTTTGGAGCATATAAAATCAGATATTTATATTAAGTTGGATGCCCATGTCCGTGTCGATCAGAGAGAGGTCAGACTGAAAGATATGGCCAGTATTTACTGTACTGATGAGGAACTGATGCAGCAGGTGAAAAATGTGCCGGTATTTTCCTTTGAGGAAAAGGACAGAGAAAAAGAAGTTATCTCTATTCTTTATGTTTATGAGGCAATTTATCGGTCTTTGGGAAGAGATTTTCAGATTCATTCCATAGGAAGCAGTGACTGTCTGGTAGATTTAATTTCCGGGAAGCAGCCGTCGAAGTTTTGGAGCCATCTTCAGGTCGTCCTGGTCAGTCTGGTGACATTTTTCGGAGCGGCCTTTTCGATTATGACCTATAATGAAGATGCAGGGGTCGATGATGTTTTTGATACAATGTACGAAATGTTTTTGGGACCGGACAGCGGTAACGGAGTGCTGGAGTTTACCTATTCCGTGGGAATTGCACTTGGTATTCTCGTATTTTTCAATCATTTTGAAAAGAAGGGGCGCAGGAACCCAACAGCCATGGAAATTCAAATGGATAAGTATGAAGAAGATATGGTGGATGCCTATGTAAAGTCATCAGACCGCCGGGGCAAATCACTGGATGTGGAGGATTAGAGCATGAAAAACATTGGACTGGCCTTTATTGGCGTTTCTTCCGGATTTACAGTGGCTGCCGCCTTGTTTGCCCTGATTGCCACCATTGGCGTATTGAGTCGATTGGCCCAGGTGACCCGCAGTGCTTCCAGGATTCGATGGTATGAGGTCTGCTTTATGGCCGGCGGTATTATTGGAAATTTGCTCTCGGTTTATCAGTGGCATATACCGGTAGGATTATCGATGGAGATGGGTGTCTTTGGTATATTCATGGGTATCTATGTCGGCTGTTTTATCGGGGCATTGGCGGAAGTGGTCAATGTATTTCCGATTTTATTTCATCGGCTTCGGCTGAGGGAGGGAATGAAAGCATTTATCTGGGCTATAGCACTGGGAAAAGCTGTCGGTGGAATTATAGACTTTTTTTTGTGAGGAGGAAACGATAGTGAATAAGAAGGAATATCAGGACTATGTAGAACAGGTAACGCCGAAAGTTAATGGATGGCTTTCGTTTTTGAAGGCCTTCGTCAGCGGCGGCATCATCTGTGTGATCGGTCAGTGTCTGTACAATTGGTTTAAATCCCAGGGGATGATGCACACACTGGCGAATAATTACACGACGTTAATGCTGATTTTGATCAGTGTCCTTTTAACAGGCTTTAATCTGGTAGGACCGATCACAAAATTTGCCGGGGCGGGATATCTCGTGCCAATTACTGGTTTTGCCAATTCGGTGGCCTCCTGTGCGATTGAATTTAAACGTGAAGGACAGGTGTTTGGCATCGGCAGCCAGATTTTTAATATCGCCGGGCCGGTCATTTTATATGGAATAGTGACAAGCTGGTTTTTTGGTTTGATTTACTGGATACTTATGAGTATCGGAATGGTATAGGAGGGCAGTTATGGGAACAAAGAGACAGGGCAGGTATACAGTGATGTTTGAGAAACCTCCGATTATCCGCAGTTATGCGGCCATTGTGGGAGAGAAGGAAGCTGAAGGACCTCTGGGGGCTTATTTTGACACCGTATGCGAAGACCCGATGATGGGACAGGACAGTTGGGAGGAGGCAGAAGGCCAGCTTCAATACACGGCCGTATTAAAAGCGCTGGATAAGGCATTTTTACGGCCGGAGGATATCGATTATCTGTTTGCCGGAGATTTGCTCGGTCAGACGATTGCCACATCCTTTGGTGTGATGGAGCTGCAAATCCCTCATTTCGGTCTTTATGGCGCATGTTCGACTATGGGAGAGTCTTTAAGTCTGGCTTCCATGGCGGTTGACGGCGGCTTTGCCAGCCGTGTGGTAGCGGTGACTTCCAGCCATTTTGCCAGTGCAGAAAAGCAGTTTCGTTATCCTTTGGGGTATGGAAATCAGCGCTCTCTGGCGTCCACGTGGACGGTAACAGGCAGCGGCGCTCTTGTTCTGGAAAGTGCAGAGGAATGCTCGGAACAGGCAGCAAAAAAATGTGTGCGCGTTCATGGAATAACGACAGGAAAAATTATTGATTATGGCATTAAGGATTCGCAGAATATGGGAGCCTGCATGGCGCCGGCCGCCGCCTTTGTCATTGCCAGTCATTTGAAGGATATGAATCGGAAACCTGAGGACTACGACCGGATTATTACCGGAGATCTGGGTACTGTCGGCCAGAAGATTTTATTTGAATTGATGCGGGAGGAAGGATATGATATCGAAGGTTCTCATATGGACTGTGGTATTGAAATCTTTGACCATGAGACCCAGGATACCCATGCCGGCGGCAGTGGCTGTGGGTGTTCGGCCACGACTTTATGCAGCTATGTGATGCATCAGATGGAAATCGGAGAGTGGAAGCGGGTTCTTTTTGTGCCGACGGGGGCCTTGCTTTCAAAGATCAGTTTTAACGAGGGACTGAGTATTCCGGGGATTGCTCATGGTGTAGTGCTTGAAAAGGATGGATGATTGGTCTATAATAAATACAATATGATAAAATTTTGAAGGAGCGATGATGATGAAATTCCATTTTGCCGAACATTTGGACAGCTTTGAGGCAGGGATATTTGCCATATTAAATGAGAAAAAAGAGGAGCTTCTGCGGCAGGGAAGAGAAGTATATAATCTGTCTGTGGGGACGCCGGATTTCAAACCGGCACCTCATGTGATGGAGGCTTTTTGTAAAGCGTGCCAGGACCCGGAAAATTATAAATATTCTCTGGTGGACATGCCGGAGCTTTTAGATGCAGTGGCTGGCCATTATGAGCGGCGGTACGGCGTACATATTGAACACGATGAAATTATGTCTATTAACGGTTCTCAGGAAGGTATAGCCCATATTGCGATGGCTCTGTGTGATGCCGGTGATGTGGTCCTTGTGCCGAATCCGGGATATCCGATTTTTTCTGTCGGGCCATTTTTATGCGGCGCTACGCCTGTGACCTATGACCTGCGTCCGGAGAATCATTTCCTGCCGGATTTTGACAGCATTTCGGAAGAAGTGGCAAAGAAGGCAAAATTTATGATTGTATCCTATCCGCTGAATCCGGTCTGTGTAACGGCAAATGATCAGATGTACGAAGAACTCATTCGTTTTGCGGAGAAATACCAGATTATTGTCCTGCATGATAATGCATATTCAGATATCATTTACGGCGGAAGAAAGGGCGGTTCTTTCCTGGCTTATGATGGAGCAAAGGATGTGGGTGTGGAATTTTACTCACTTTCAAAATCTTACAATCTGACGGGAGCCAGAATCTCTTTCGTGGTCGGCAATAAGGAGATTATCAGTAAGTTTAAGACCGTTCGGTCTCAGATTGATTACGGTGTATTTAAACCTGTACAGTATGGCGCCATTGCAGCTTTGAACGGACCTCAGGACGCGGTGATCGAACAGTGTGCTGAGTATGAACGGCGAAATCATGCACTCTGCGGAGGACTGCGCCGTATTGGCTGGAATGTGCCGGACAGTGAGGGAACCATGTTCGCCTGGGCGCCGATTCCGGACGGCTATGTATCCTCTGAACAATTTTGCATGGATCTGGCGGAAAAAACCGGCGTTCTCTGTACGCCGGGAAGCAGCTTCGGAAGTCTGGGAAGCCGTTATGTTCGTTTTGCATTGGTGCGGGATGTTCCGACGATGGAAAAAATCGTACAAATTATTGATGAAAGTGGTATTTTAAAATAATATAATCTCAGTGGCAGCACCTGAACTTTTTTCTGTAAAATTGGGAGAAAGTCAGGTGCTTTTTTTGCGAAACGTGTCGATGAATAAGAATTGAAACATAAATTTTTCTTATGGTAAAATAGGCATATTCGGGAAGCCCTTCTGGCTGATCGAAAGGTTGTCTGTTAATCAGATGTTTTGTTCAAAACAAATTATCCAGGGTAAAAAATAATAAATAGTGAAGGGGGATGTGCCTATGACACAAACTTTAAAAGAGTACTTTCCTGTGATACGGAGCAGAGAAGAGGTTCTCAAAATAATTTATGGGCAAGAGAAATTCAGAGAAGTATTTCAGGCATGGAATGAGGAAGAGAAGAATGAATTCTTAAATCTCTGTACTGGTGTACGGGGAGCAAAACTTCTATATGATGCTTTCTTTAAGGAAATCATGAATCCAGAATATGCACCGCAAAGATTAGATGATTTTTTGTCCCAGGTTTTGGAAGAACCTATTAAGGTTCTGAAAGTTCTTCCAAATGAGACTACACGACTTACAGATGAACAATCATTATTGATTATGGATATTGTTGTGGAGTTTGAGAATGGAGGGATTGCTAATGTGGAGGTGCAAAAAATCGGATATCTGTTTCCGGGGCAACGAAGCGCTTGTTATTCGGCTGATTTGCTGTTAAGGCAGTATAAACGCCTTAGGGATGAAAAAAAGAAAGCATTTAGTTATCGGGATATTCAGAAAGTGTATACAATTATTTTGTTTGAACAAAGTCCAAGAGAATTTAAAAAATTTACGGGAATCTTCCGGCATTGTTTTGAACTCAAATCAGATACGGGAATAGAGATTATGATGCCCCAAAAGTTTTTCTATATTCCGCTTGACATTTTCAGAGAAAAACAGCAAAATGAGGGTGGAAGTATACATAATAAATTTGAGGCATGGTTGACGTTTTTCAGCAGAGATGAGCCAGAGATGATTCTTAAACTTATCCAGCAATATCCAGAGTTTAAAACTTTGTACGATGATGTGTATGAGCTGTGCCGCAATATCGGGAAGGTGATGCAGATGTTTTCAAAAGAGCTGTTGGAAATGGACCGAAATACGGTAAAACTCATGATTGATGAGATGCAGGAAGAGATTAAGCAACAGGCGCAGATGATTGAACAACAGGCAGAAGATATACAGAAGAAAAATGAAGTGTTGGAAATAAAAGATACAGTCTTGAAAGAAAAGGATGCTGAACTTGAAGCGGCGAAACAGCAAATCGAAATGTTGGAAAGAAAATTGGCAGAGCGTTAATGGGTTAAGAAATGAAGGAGAAAACGGGCGGAATCAATTCACTTTATAGATTCCGCCTGCGTATATTACAGAGGTTTTTGCACATACTTTCCATAAGAGCCTGCAGATCAGACTGTAGGATGGAAAGGAAGATGTATAATGATGTTTCTTAAAGCTTTTTTAGTGGGAGGCCTGATCTGCGGGCTGATTCAGATTTTGATGGACCGCACAAAACTCCTTCCGGGACGTATTATGGTACTGCTTGTTTGTCTGGGTATCGTGGCAGGGGTCCTTGGTATTTATAAACCGCTGGTAGATTTCGCCGGAGCGGGAGCTACCGTACCACTGTGCGGCTTTGGTTACAGCTTGTGGGAAGGCGTTAAGGGCGCGATCAATGATGAGGGATTTATCGGAGTTTTTAAGGGTGGATTCAGTGCATCGTCGATTGGAATCAGCGCGTCTCTGCTCATTTCTTATCTGGCATCTCTCATTTTTAATCCAAAGATGAAAAAGTAAATATAAAAAAAGGGCGTCCCCAAAGTCATAATGACTTGAGGGACGTCCTTTTTTATTCATTAGCCAACAGGTGTTGGCGCTGTCGGATCTGTAGGTGTCGTAGGCGCTGCCGGAGTATCAACCGGTGGTTCCGTACTCGGTGTTGTCGTCGGAGTTGTTTCGGATTCTGTACTTGAAGCGGATTCTGTTTCCGGTGGACAGGTACAGGAATAACTCGGTATTTCCGACGAAGAACTATATTCTTTATAAGAAGTGCTCTTCGAATTTTCATTGGCTATACCGCCGCAGACATTACAAATTGTTGCACCAATGTGGTCGTTGCAATAACCGCTTGGCAGTGATGTTAAATCAAAATATTCAGTGACCGGTGTACATGCGGAGGTTCCGACAAGCTTTCCGGATTTGGAGCAGACGGTCCGTGTACCGATATTTTCCGGTACGGTAAAGGAAGTCGGCTCATAGCCGCATTCTGCATCAATCCGTCGCATGATTCTCGACCATAAGTATTCATGTTCGGTTTCGCTTAACTCACCTTCCATCGCATAATTCTGATCGTAACCGAGCCAGATGCCGGCGGTCAGATATGGGGTGTAGCCCACGAACCAGAGGTCCTTACTGTCGGAAGTTGTACCGGTTTTTCCAGCGACATCCATACCGTCACCAAGAGCACAGGCAGTACCGGTACCCTGAGTAACAACGTCCTGCATAGCGCTGGTCAGAAGGTAGGCGGTTGTTTCTTTAATAACCTGTTCGCCCTGTGGATTCGTATTATCCAGAAGGACATTACCGTCACGGTCAACAACTTTGGAATAGAAGACCGGACGGACATATTTACCGCCGTTGGCAATAGCAGCATAAGCACCGGTCATTTCCAGGTTGGTAACACCGTAGGTCAGACCGCCAAGAGCGAAAGATTCTACATAGTCACTGTCGGTCAATGTGGTGATACCAAGCTTACGGCAGTAGTCGATGGCAAGTTCCGGTGTAACATCTTCGACAAAGAATTTTGTCGTTACAACGTTCATGGACTGGGTAATGGCTTTACGTACCGTAGTCAATCCCCAGTATCCGGAATACCAGTTGTTCGGGGTATAGCCGGATGGTGTGGTGTACGGTGCATCCATTTTTGTACTGCCCAGTGTCAGTCCTGCGGCATCCAGACCCGGAAGATAACATCCGAGAATCTTGAAACAGGAACCTGGCTGACGCGTGGCCTGAGTCTCACGGCTGAAGGATAAGCTTTCCTGCTTTTCATTACGTCCACCGGCAATAGCTTTCACTTCGCCGGTCCGCTGATCCATCAGTACAAAAGAGGATTGCATTGCATATGGCTGGTAGAAGCTTTCGGCCAGTGTATTTTCTTCCGTGATGCCAAGTGCTTCTTTATAATGGTTAATATCGTTCCAGGCTTCGTCTGCATTATTATAAATCAGTTTGAAGCTGGAGTTTTCATTGTTCCAATACCAGTACTGCATCGTTAACTGGTCGTAGTTTGCGGTGCTTCCGTCTTCTTTCATAATGGAGCAGCGCCATTCAAGGCCGAGAGCGTTATTATAACCAAAGTTGGAATCATCGTGATATTCTTCATCAACGATATTCTGCATCTGGTTATCCTGTGCCAGATAGACTTTAAGGCCGCCGCCGTAAAGTTTATTGACAGCCTGCTCCTGGGTGTAGCCAAGCTGATCCTGAAGGTCCTGAAGTACCTGACGGATAGCCGCATCTTCATAATAAGTAAAGACACGATGACTATCACTCTGCTCTTCAGCGCGGGCAGCGATACGTTCGTAAACATTGTCAGCCATCGCTTCATCGTACTCTTCCTGGGTCAGGTAGCCTTCGTCCAGCATATGTCCAAGGGTTTTATCCCGTCGTTCTTTGTTGTTTTCCGGATAGTATATCGGATCATACCAGGTCGGGCTCTTGGCAATACTTGCGAGAACAGCCGCTTCAGAAGCATTGACTTCTGAACAGGATTTACCGAAATATCTCTGGGAGGCGGCTTCAACACCGTAGGTGGAAGCACCCAGGTTGATGGTATTCAGGTAGGCTTCCAAAATCTCATCCTTGGACATTGTTTTTTCAAGTTCAAGGGCAAGATACTGTTCCTGGAATTTACGTTTAAATTTTAAAAGCAGTGAATCTTCATCACCGCCGCCGAAAACATTAATTTTCAGAAGCTGCTGAGTGATGGTACTGGCTCCTTCAGAGAAATCGCCGGAGGTAATACCGACAACAAAGGCACGAACAATACCTTTTGGGTCAATACCGTTATGCTCTCTGAAACGTGCATCTTCCAGAGCGATAAAAGCGTTCTGGAGAACTTCCGGAATTTCGCTGATACTTTTCTGAATACGGTTGGTTTCCGGTTGATAAAGCTGTGTCAGCAGGTTACCGTCCCTGTCATAAATAAAGGACTTATAACCTTCAGGAATAACATCTTCCACACTGATCTGCGGAGCACTGTCTAATACGCCTCTGAGGCCCCCAACTGCGGCGGCAATACCCATGACGCCGACGGCGATCAAGGCAAAAATAAAAATGCGGAATATATTAAAACTGACTTTGTGCTTGGCTTTAGGGATATCAGAACGTATGTGTTTTTCTTTTTTCTGCGTTCCGTGTTTACTGTAGTCCATAAAATTATAGCCTCCTTTACAAATGTACATTATAACAAAGATATGCAGTGAAAGCAAAGAAAATTTTGAATTATCGCTGATTTAATGGTACACTGTCTAATATATCATGTAAATTTGAAATAAACCTGAAAGGATTTGAACAGGATGGATGGAGTTAAAATCGTTTATCAGGGCGGCGAGGGAGAGATTGTCGAAAAAAAATCCCGTTTTATAGCAACAGTATGCCCAGTTAATTCAGAAGAAGACGCAGTACGGTTCATAGAAAAAATAAAAAAGAAATATTGGGATGCCCGGCATAATTGTCATGCCTTTGTGGTCGGAGAGAGAAATGAGATTTCCAGATGCAGTGATGACGGCGAACCGTCAGGAACGGCAGGAAAGCCCATGCTGGATGTACTCCTGGGAGCAGGACTCCATAATGTCTGTGTGGTCGTGACTCGGTATTTTGGAGGGACTCTTTTAGGAACAGGGGGTCTCGTGCGTGCCTATAGTCAGGCAGTTCAGGAAGGACTTGCAAACAGTCTGATTGTAGAGAAAATTATGAGCTGTCGAATGAAAATTTATACAGATTATAATGGGATTGGAAAAATTCAGTATATTCTTGGAAAGAGTCGGGCGATTACTGTAAATACAGAATATACGGAACGTGTCGTTGTAGAAATATTGATAGAAAATGGGCATATAGACCAGCTTTGTAAAGAGATCGTGGAGGCAACCAGTGGAAAAGCCGGGATAGAAAAAATTGAAGAATGTTATTGTGCCGTAGCCGATGGAGAAGTTATTGTATTTTGAGTGCATTTTTATGCGAAAATACTTGCATTTTACGGACTATTCATTGTATACTGTAGAATGTTAAATATATATTTAGATATCATTTATCAGGAGGAGAGAAACAATGAAAAGAATGGTAAGTTTAGCATGTGTGCTGGCTCTGGCCGTATCCATGATGGCTGGCTGCAGCTCCAAAAGTGAAGAGACAAAAGCAGCAGAGACAACTGCCGATACAGTAGCAGAAACAACCGCAGAAACAGCAGGCGAAAGCGCAGCAGCCGGAGATTCCGGTAAATTAATCATGGCTACTGAGGCTGGTTTTGCTCCATATGAGTATACAGAAGATGGAGAGACCGTTGTTGGTGTGGATGTGGATATCGCTAATGAAATCGCAAAAGCTATGGGTAAAGAACTGGAAATCCAGAATATGACTTTCGACGGTGCATTACTGGCTGTACAGCAGGGCGTTGTTGATTTTGCGGCAGCAGGTATTTCCGTAACACCGGATCGTCAGGAAGAGATGGATTTCACTATCGAATATGCAACTTCCAAACAGGTGGTCGTTGTGAAAAAGGATGCTGGAAAGATTACATCTGTAGATGATGTAAAAGAAGGAACCGTTGTTGGTGTTCAGATGGGAACAACCGGTGATTTCTATTGCACAGATGATCTGGGATGTGAAGTAAAACAGTTCAGCAAATATGCGGAAGCTGCTCTGGAGCTTAAAAATGATAAATTAGACTGTATCGTTATGGATTCTCTGCCGGCTGAACAGCTTGTAGCTGCCAACGACGACCTGGAAATCCTTGACGGTGAGCTTTTCACAGATAAATACGCCATCGCAGTAAAGAAAGGTAATACAGAGCTTCTTGATCAGATTAATGAAGTATTACAGCAGCTCATTGATGAGGGTAAGATTGACGAATTTACAATCAATCATACAACAAAATAAGATTTGAGGTAATGATGTGGGTAATTGGTTAATATCAGCATGGGAAAGAATTGAAAAAGCATTTTTGGTGAGCGACCGTTATGTGGCTTATCTGAATGGTTTTAAGACAACTTTAATTATATCACTTTTTGCAGTATTGCTTGGTGTGGCTGTCGGATTGATTCTGGCTATTATCAAATATACAGCAAATCATGTAGAGAAAAATATCATATTGACCCTTCTCAACTGGATAGCCAATATCTATATCGGTATTATCCGGGGAACGCCGGTTTATGTTCAGCTTCTGATTATTTATTTTATCATCTTTGCGAAGATGAATACCTCGCCGATCGTGGCGGCTGTTCTATGTTTCGGTATCAATTCCAGTGCCTATGTGGCGGAGATCATCCGTGCGGGAATTGAAGCTGTGGATGCCGGACAGATGGAGGCAGGCCGTTCCCTCGGTCTTGGATGGGGACAGACGATGATCAGTATCATTATGCCGCAGGCGATTAAAAATATCCTTCCGGCTCTTGGTAATGAATTTATTGTATTGATCAAGGAAACAGCCATTGTTGGAACGATTGCGGTACGGGATGTGACCAAAGCCGCCCAGAATGTGGGAGCGATCACTTATGATCTGCTGCCGCCGCTTTTGATCACGGCGGCTATGTATCTGGTGGTTGTTATTATCCTGACAAAATTACTGTCAATGTTTGAAAGGAGGCTGGCCCAGAGTGATCGACGTTAAGCATCTTGACAAATTCTTTGGTGACAATCACGTTCTTAAAGACTTAAATGAACATATTGAGCAGGGTGAAAAGGTCGTTATCGTCGGACCTTCCGGCTCTGGCAAGAGTACATTTTTACGGTGTCTGAATTTAATGGAAAAGCCGACTTCCGGACATATTGTGTTTGAAGGTAAGGATATCACCGAGGCAAAATCCAAAGAAGTCAATCAGATTCGCCAGAAGATGGGAATGGTATTTCAGCATTTTAATCTGTTTCCCCATCTGACGATTAAAGATAATATCACACTGGCACCGGTGAAGCTTAAAATTATGACAAAAGAAGAGGCGGACAAAACAGCGATGGAGCTTTTGAAACGGGTTGGTCTTGAAGATAAGGCCGATGCCTATCCGGCCCAACTTTCCGGTGGACAGAAACAGCGTATCGCCATTGTGCGAAGCCTGGCGATGAACCCGGAAGTGATGCTCTTTGACGAGCCGACATCGGCGCTGGATCCGGAGATGGTCGGTGAAGTGCTTGATCTGATGAAGCAGCTTGCGGACGAAGGGATGACTATGGTGGTCGTTACCCACGAGATGGGCTTTGCCAGAGAAGTAGCTTCCAGAGTCATGTTCATGGCTGACGGCTATATTCTTGAGCAGAATACACCGGAAGAATTTTTCGGAAATCCGCAGAACGACCGACTGAAAGACTTCTTGTCAAAAGTATTATAAATGAAGAGAAGAAATAAAACCGCTGTATCACAGTTAAACGAAGACTGTGGTACAGCGGTTTTTTGATGCTTCCAGGGCACCTTAAATGGACAGGCGGTTTTGCTTGCGCCATTCTCTCGGAGAGATGCCGTAGATGTTTTTAAAAGCTCTGGAAAAATGAAGCTGGTTGGTGTAGCCGACAGCCGTGCTTATATCTCCAATGGAGAGCTGCGTCAATTTTAATAATTCGCTGGCTTTGATCATCCGGTAATTTAATAAAAATTCCTGAGGGGATTTTCCGACGGCATTTTTAAATATTTTTCCGAAATAGCTCCGGTTAAGACCGCAGGTGGAAGCAATATCCTCCACAGAAATATCATTCTGGAAGTTCTGTTCGATAAAGGACAGAGCTTCTTTTATATAAAAATCCTGAAGTTTGCTGCCCTTCGGTACATTTAAGAAGGCGGCGGAACGAGTCAGGTAGTCCATAAACAGATAAAGATGTCCGATGAGATGAAATGGCGAGGCGTCTTTGTTATGGATAATATACAGCATTTCTTTCATCATATCTTCACGCAGATCTTTGAGCTTGGCATGATATACCGGCTGGTCCATAGATATGCCGGCAATCTCAATTGCTTCTTTCACACGGAGTCCATCAAACTCCAGCCAGGCATATTCCCAGGGAAGATTCTGATCCGCAGTATAAGTTGTGATCTGTCCGGGAAAAATCATAAAGCCCTGACCGCTTTTAATCTGATAGGTATGGGTGACACCTTTCGCATCGTTGGCACGAAGTTCTCCGGTTCCGGAGATTACATAGTGAAACAGAAAGTGATTTCGGACGGCCGGGCCGAAGGAATGGGAGGGATTACATTTTTCCCATCCAAATTGATAGAGTCCAAGATCGACAAAGGTTTCATTGGGAAATATTGAAAAAATCCAGTTTTCCATAGTTTATCTCCTTTACAAAACAGGTGAAAAAAAGGGTCTTTTTATAATTATAACCCGAAATATACCAAAATGCTAGATGACTTCAAGTGAATAAAAGAAAAATGGCATAAAGGTATATAACACCCAAAAAGGTGCCATTTATTAGACGCATATTGGCATGTTAATATTAAATTAGCACAAATAAACAGCTTTTTCGTAAAAGGAGAGAGGGAGAAATGAGAAGAAAGAAGCAATTAAGTGTCCTTCTGATTGCTGCGATGACGGCATCGGCGCTGCTGACAGGCTGCGGCGATAATGGCAAAACGGCAGATGGGAAGACCGTCATTGAATTGGTTCACTACAAACCGGAGGCGGTGGCTGTATTTGAACAATTGGAGGAAGAATTTAACGCAACTCACGATGATATTCAGTTAAAGATCGAATCTCCAAATGATGCCATGACCATTTTAAAAACCCGGTTTACAAGGGAAGATTATCCGGACATCATCGGTATAGGGGGAGACATTAACTATTCTTATTTTGTTGATGCAGAGATATTGATGGATATTTCGGATTATGAGGGACTTTCCACAATTAAATCCTCCTATGTAGATATTCTGGAGGGATTGGAATTTGTTCCTGTGGAGGGAACCTACGGTGTGCCTTATGCGGCAAATGCGGCCGGAATTCTTTACAACCGGGATATGTTTAAAGAGCATGGATGGGAAATCCCGGAGACATGGGATGAACTCATTGCACTTTGTGAAGAGATTCAGAGCGAGGGTATCCTTCCATTTTATTTCGGTCTTAAGGATACATGGACCTGTCTGGCTCCATGGAATGCGTTGGCTGTAGACCTGGCCGATGCGGATATATGCAAACAGGTCAATCGGGGTGAGGCAACATTTACGGATGCTTACAGGGAAGTTGCTGAAAAGACGATGGAACTTCTCAAGTATGGTGAGGACGGACCTTTTGCCTATGGATACAACGATGCATGTACGGCCTTTGCCCGCGGGGAATCGGCCATGTATACCATCGGAAGTTATGCGGTTCCTCAGATTAAATCCGTGAATCCGGACATGAATATTGATTCCTTTGTTATGCCGGGAAGTAATAACAAAGAAGATAATGTATTGAACTCAGGTGTGGATTTACAGTTTTGTGTAACAAGCGAGTGCAAAAATAAAGAAGCTGCTTATGAAGTGCTGGATTTCTTATTAGAACATGACAATGTACAGGCTTATCTGGATAACCAGAATGCGGTTCCATGTAAGGATGAAGAATTTGAACTTGCACCGGAAGTTGACGGTATGCGGGAATACATTACAGAGGGTAAAATGACAGACTATCAGGATCATTATTATCCATCAGAAATGGCTGTGGATGCACAGATTCAGACCTTGCTGATCGAACAGGATGTAGACGCCTTCCTGGCAAAATTTGATAAAGACTGGGTGCGGTATAATCGAGATATCATTCAGATGGTAAAAGATTATGAAGCCGAACACGGAGAATGATCGGAGAGGAGAGGGAACAATGAATGATAAGAAAAAAATGAACGAAACAAAACGGACGTTTTTGCTGATGACAATCCCGATACTTTTACTGTTTATTGGCTTTAATACGATACCGTTGATCAGAGGTTTTATCTACAGTTTCACGAACTATAAAGGATACGGAAGTTATGACTGGGTAGGCTTACGGAATTATATTGATCTGTTCCAGGATGCCCGTGTCGGAAAATCCTATCTGTTCACAATTAAGCTGGCCGTTGTAACAACAATTGTTGTCAACGTCATCAGTCTGGTTCTGGCCCTTGGACTGAACAGCAAAATTAAATTTAAGAGTGCTTTGAGAGGATTTTACTTTATTCCTCAGATTTTGGGAGCATTGGTTGTTGGTTACATTTTCAACTATTTCTTTGCCTATATTTTACCGGCTTTTATGCAGATGCTTGGCGGCGACGGAACGAGTATACTGGCCAGTACAAAATGGGCCTGGGTGGGCATCGTGATCGTATGTGCATGGCAGTCCATCGCAATGAACACAATCATTTATATTTCCGGTCTGCAGACTGTACCGGAGGATGTTTATGAAGCCGGAGCCATCGATGGCGCTTCCGGATGGATTAAATTCAAGAAACTGACCTTCCCGTTGATTCTTCCATTTTTCAGTATCAACATGGTACTTTGTATGAAGAATTTCCTGATGGTATTTGATCAGATCGTCGCATTGACAAAGGGTGGTCCGGCTCAGAGTACAGAATCCATTTCCTATTTGATTTATAACAATGGTATGGCTGGCGGACAGTTTGGTTTCCAGAGTGCGAACGCCGTCATCTTCTTTATCATGATTGTTATAATTTCTGTGGCACAGATGACGATTACAGGTAAAAAGGAGGAACAGTTATAATGAGAAGAAAAAGTGATGTAAACTGGCCGGTAACCATACTGTTGATCCTTGGATTGATCACAATTATATTTCCTCTGTATATGACCGTTGTCATTGCCTTTAAACAGCCGAGTGAAATGACGAACAGTATTTCAGGAATCTTATCTCTTCCAAAGAGCTGGAGCCTGGACAATTTCGCCGAGGCAATGAGGGTAACGGACTTCTGGCGTTCATTACTTAACAGTGTACTCGTTACAGGAGTTACCGTGGTGATTTCCATTGTGGTTCATTCCCTGATCGGATATGCCATTGGCCGTAACAAAGCAAAAAGCAAATTTTATAAATTCGTATACTTATTCATCGTCAGCGGTATGTTCGTACCATTTGCCATTTTGATGATGCCTCTGGTAAAACAGACGGCCCAGTTGGGAATAGCAAATATTGTTGGTGTAATCATCTGTTATGTGGTATTCTATATGCCGATGAACGTGTTATTATATTCAGGATATCTGACAAATATTCCGGTGGCGCTGGAAGAAGCAGCAAGAGTAGACGGCGCAAGTACATGGAAGACTTACTGGAGCATTATCTTCCCGATCATGAAACCGATGCATGCAACCGTTGCTGTATTGACAGCTTTGGGAACATGGAATGACGTTATGACCCCATTGGTTATCATGTCCGGAAGCGGAATGACTACATTACCGCTGGCCCAGATGACATTCCAGACCCAGTTCGGAGCAAACTACAATCTGGCATTTGCTTCTTACCTGTTAGCATTGCTGCCGTTGCTGATTTTCTACCTGATTTGTCAGAAACAGATTTTGAACGGCGTCGTAAACGGTGCTGTAAAATAATAGAAGGAGTGGCAACATGGCGATACTTTTTGACAATAACAAGAACATTTTTACGCTTCATACAGACAATTCAACTTATCAGATGCAGGTGGACAAATATGGATTTTTATTGCATCTTTACTACGGAAGAAGAACGGAAGGCACGATGGAATATGTGTTGACCTATGCAGACCGGGGTTTTTCCGGGATTCCATACGATGTCGGACCGGACAGAACCTATTCGATGGATGCCCTGCCTCAGGAATTTCCGTGTCAGGGAAATGGCGATTTTCGTAGTCCTGCCATATCTGTAAAAAATGTAGATGGTTCTTATGGCTGTGATCTGCGGTATAAGAGCTATGAAGTGAAAAAGGGGAAATATGGGATAAAAGGATTGCCAGCAGTGTATGCCGACGAAACAGAAGCGGAGACACTGGAAATTCTTCTGGAAGATTCGGTGACAAAGCTTCAGGTGGTTCTTTTATACGGTGTACTGCCGGGGTACGATGTGATTACACGGAGCGCCCGGATCGTGAATGCCGGAGAGGGAACTATGTATCTGGAAAAAGTCCAGAGTGCCTGTCTGGATTTTGTGACAGGTAATTTTGATCTCATTAGTTTTTACGGACGTCATGCGATGGAACGGAATTTCCAGCGAAGACCTGTGACCCATGGTTCATTCAAAATCGGAAGCCGCCGGGGAACTTCCAGTCATCAGTATAATCCATTGATGATTCTGGCCGGGCCGGATACAAATGAAGATTTTGGCGGCTGCTACGGCCTGGCTTTCGTTTACAGCGGAAGCTTCCAGGGCGAAGCGGAGGTGGACCAGTACAATCAGACAAGAGTCCTCCTGGGATTGCAGGAAGAACAGTTTGCCTATCCGTTGGATACGGGAGAGATTTTCCTTGTGCCGGAAACGGTGCTTACCTACAGCAATCAGGGACTTGGAAAACTGTCCCAGAATCTTCACCGTTGCTATCGAAAACATTTATGCCGGGGCAAATATAAAGAAACGGCACGGCCGATTCTTGTAAATAGTTGGGAGGCCGCGTACTTTAATTTCGACGGCAAGATGCTTTATGACCTGGCAGTCCATGCAGCAGAGCTTGGTATTGAAATGCTGGTGATGGATGACGGATGGTTCGGAAAACGAAATGATGATAACAGCAGCCTGGGTGACTGGGTTGTCAATGAAGAGAAGTTAGGAGAACCTTTAAAAGATTTTATAGAAAAGATCAATGGACTCGGAATGAAATTCGGAATCTGGTTTGAACCGGAATGTGTCAATGAGGACAGCGACCTGTATCGAGAGCATCCGGACTGGGCGCTCCATACACCAGGAAGAAAACCGATTCTGGGACGCAATCAGTTGATTCTGGATTTCACAAGAAAAGAAGTTGTGGATGCAGTTTTTGATCAGATGTGCAATGTACTGGATCAGGGAAATATCGAGTATGTCAAGTGGGATATGAACCGGAGCATGACAGATATGTACTCGGTTGTTGCAGGGGAACAGGGAAGAATCGCCTATGATTATATGCTTGGTTTATATGATTTCCTTGAACGACTGATGGCCCGGTATCCGAATCTGCTCATCGAAGGATGCAGCGGCGGCGGCGGCCGGTTCGATGCGGGAATGCTTTATTATACACCTCAGATCTGGTGCAGTGACAATACGGATGCCCTGGACCGGATAAGGATTCAGTACGGAACTTCTTTCGGTTATCCGGCGGGGGCGGTTGGCTCCCACGTTTCGGTGGTTCCGAATGAACAGACGGGACGGATCACATCTTTGGAAACCCGTGGTGTTGTGGCCATGGCCGGTGTATTCGGTTATGAAATGAATCTCGGAAATCTGTCTGAGGCGGAGAAAGAAATCGTCAAAGAGCAGGTTCAGAAATACCGCAGCTATGCACCGCTGATTCAAAATGGCCTTTATTATCGATTGAGTAATCCTTTTGAGGATACATTGGCTGCCTGGGAATTTGTATCTGAAGACGGCACAGAGGCGCTGGTCAGCGTCGTCATGCTGGAAATCCACGGCAATATGACAGCCAATTATGTACGGTTAAAGGGCCTGAAAAGTGGAAGAAGCTATCAGGAGCAGGAAAGCGGATGTATCTATGATGCAGATGCTCTGAGAGAAATAGGTATTCCATTACCTCTCAAAGGCGGAGAATATCAGGCATATCAATACTATTTTAAAATCGTGGGGTAGTTTTTGATGAAACAGGTAAATGATGAAAAATGGTGGAAAAAAGCAGTTATCTATCAGATATATCCACGAAGCTTTCAGGACAGCAACGGCGATGGTATCGGCGATTTGAACGGTATCATTTGTCGGCTGGATTATCTGGAAAATCTGGGGATTGATGCGATCTGGCTGTCGCCGGTATGCAAGTCACCTCAGGATGATAATGGTTATGATATTTCCGATTATCAGGATATCGACCCTATGTTTGGCAGCATAGAAGATATGGAACGTTTGATTCAGGAAGCAAAAAAACATCATATCCGCATTATTATGGATCTGGTACTGAATCATTCTTCGGATGAACACCGCTGGTTTCAGGAAGCGAGAAAAAGCCGGGAAAATCCTTACCATGATTACTATATCTGGAGGGATGGAGAGGAAGGCTGTCCGCCAAATGAGATGCGGGCCTGTTTCGGAGGCTCTGCCTGGGAATGGGTTCCTGAGATAAAGCAGTATTATTTTCATCAGTTTTCTGTTAAACAGCCGGATTTAAACTGGGAGAATCCAAAAGTACGCCGGGAAATTTACAATATGATTGACTGGTGGATAAAAAAAGGGGCAGGCGGTTTTCGCCTGGATGTTATTGATCAGATAGCGAAGGAACCGGACAAGGGGATTACGGCCAATGGGCCGAGACTCCATGAATTTATCCGGGAAATGAGCAGAGAAGTTTTCCGGGGAAAGGATTTGATCACGGTCGGCGAGGCCTGGGGCGCCACACCGGAGCTGGCAAAACTGTACAGCAATCCGGATGACAGTGAATTTTCCATGGTCTTTCAGTTTGAGCATATCGTACTGGACCAGGAAGAAGGGAAAGAGAAATGGGATTTGGCGCCATTGCCTTTCCTGAAATTAAAAGAAATATTGAATCGATGGCAGATGGAATTGTCCGGCCGCGGCTGGAACAGTCTTTTCTGGAACAATCACGACCTGCCCCGTATCGTATCCCGATGGGGAAATGATGGGGAATACCGGGTGGAATCGGCAAAGATGCTGGCTATCCTGCTGCATGGAATGCAGGGAACACCTTATATCTATCAGGGCGAAGAACTGGGAATGACGAATGCTCTTTATGCCATTGAGGATTACAGAGATATTGAAACACGAAATATGTACCGGGAGCGGCTGGAAAAAGGTTATGACGAGGCAGATATTATAGCCTCGATTCATGCAAAAGGCCGGGATAATGCACGGACACCGATGCAGTGGGATGCTTCAGAAAATGCAGGTTTTACACAGGGAATACCGTGGCTTCGGGTGAATCCGAATTATAAAGAAATCAATGCGGCAAGCCAGCTTCATGATGAGAATTCCGTATTTGCCTGCTATAAGAAGCTGATCCGGCTCCGTAAGACCTGGGATGTGTTTGTCGATGATACATTTCGGATGCTGCTGGAGGGCGATGAAAATTTCTTTGCCTACCAGCGGGAAAATGCATTCCGTAAGCTTCTTGTGATTTGTAATTTTTTCGGATGTACTCTGGAGTACCCGTTAGAAGCAGACTGGGAGAATATGGAGCTTTTGATCGGAAATTATGATTCGATTGAAAGACCGGAGATTTTCCGGCCATATGAAGCAAGAATGTATATTTCACATATGGAGGCTTGATGATGAAAAAAGCATTAAATGAAACGTTTGAAGAATTATTCGGCGCCGGTGGCGAGATCAGAGCTTATTTTGCACCGGGAAGGGTGAATCTGATCGGGGAACATACGGATTACAACGGCGGACACGTTTTTCCATGTGCGCTGACGATCGGAACCTACGGGTTAGCTCGTAAGAGAGAAGATAAAAAGCTTCGCTTTTATTCAATGAATTTTCCGGAAGACGGAGTTATTGAATCTTCTCTGGAGGATTTAAAGCCGGCCGAAGAAGCCGGATGGACCAACTACCCGAAGGGCGTTATGTGGGCATTTGAAGCGCGTGGCCATAAACTCCCATGGGGTGTGGACTTTCTTGTTTATGGCGATATACCGAACGGTTCCGGCCTGTCATCATCAGCTTCGTTGGAAGTTCTGACCGGATGGATGCTGAAAGACATTCATGGAATCGAAAGTCTGAGCGGACAGGAACTGGCGGTTATCGGACAGTATGCAGAGAATCATTTTAATGGTATGAACTGCGGAATTATGGATCAATTTGCCAGTGCCATGGGTAAAAAAGATTCGGCAATCTTTTTGGACACCAGCACATTGGAATTTGAATATGCTCCGGTAGTGCTGCCGGATGCACGGATTGTCATTACGAACAGTAAGGTAAAGCACAGCCTCGTCGGTTCTGCTTACAATGACCGCAGAAACGAAAGCGAACAGGCATTAAAGGATTTACAGAAGGTCGTCCATATTGAGACTCTCGGTGATCTGACTGAGGAAGCATTTGAAGAACATAAGATGGCCATTAAAGATCCGGTATGCCGGAAACGGGCAAAACATGCGGTGTATGAGAATCAGAGGACTATTAAAGCCTATAATGCTCTGAAGGCCAATAATCTGGAAGCCTTTGGCAAATATATGAATGCTTCCCATATATCGCTTCGGGATGACTACGAAGTCTCCTGCGATGAAATAGATATTCTGGTTGATCTGGCATGGCAGATTCCCGGAGTCATCGGTTCCCGTATGACCGGCGGCGGTTTTGGCGGCTGTACGGTCAGCATTGTGAAAAATGATGCGGTGGATGACTTTATAGAAAAGGTTGGTGAAGGCTATCAGGCCCGGACCGGCCACAGGGCAGAGTTTTATGTCGTTGATGTGGGCGAAGGCGCTCACCGGCTTTCATAAATGTGATGTCTGAGCAGATGCGGGGGATGTGGATATGTTAAGTGAAAAGATTTACAGACTGGTGCAGTACGGTATTGATACGGGGCTGATGCCAAAATGTGAGAAAAATTATACGATTAATCTTCTTCTGGAACTTTTTAAAGAAGATGATTACCGGGCGCCGGAAGAAAATGGCTGCGTCGCGGGTGAAGGCAGCAGGCTG
>CABRLU010000018.1 GCA_902471845.1 uncultured Lachnospiraceae bacterium
CCGACGAGTAGAATCAATGTCTGCACCGATATCCACAACACGCCCGATTCCCGAAGCCTGAAGCTGCTTTATCAGTTCTTCTCTGTCCTTATCAAATTTTCTGTCATCATAATGTGCATGCGTGTCAAAAATCATAATAGCCCTCCTAAGTTAAACTTCAAACTTTTCAAAAAATATTTTCGTAATATTGGATATATACCGGTCGTCCCGTTTCACCAACATCAACTGGGTTTTCAACGCTTCCTCCTTCAGGTTCCAGATTTGAATTCCCGGAATATCTGCAGCAAAGGATTCGGGCAAAAGGGCAATCCCCATTCCCGCCCGGACCATCTGAATACTCGTCCAGGCATTATCTACCATACAGGCCAGACGCATCGTGAGCCCTTTATCCTCAAAGGCCTGACGAATTGGTGCTTCCCACCGCCGATATAGCACAAGGGGATGCTCCGCTACCCCGGTCAATCCGACATGCTCCGGCAAGTGTCCCGGCAATCCGACAGCCACAAAGTATTCTTCCTGATATTTATGACATATAAAACCGGCCTCCGGAAAAGGTGCACGAACCAGCGCCAGATCAATTTGATTCGTTTTCAATCCATCCAACAGCTGATAGGTATTTCCTTCATAAATCTGGAAATTGACTTCCGGATATAATTCACGAAATGCCATCAGCCTCCGTGCCACATGACCGGTCACCGATGATGATACCATTCCCATGCGCAGTGTCCCCCGAAGTCCATTTCCCAGACTGTCAATTTCCATTTTGGCTGCCGAAGCCATATCCAGTATGGTATTTGCCCTCTCATACATTAATTTCCCTGCATCTGTCAAGGTAATACTTCGAAGCCCCCGCTCAAAAAGCACGACCCCCAATTCTGCCTCAAGCGATTTCATCTGATTGCTTAAAGGCGGCTGAGAAATATGCAGTTTTTTTGCCGCTGCTGAGATACTTCCTTCATCAACAATCGCTGTAAAATAGCTCAGCTGCTTCAGATCCATAATATCACCACCTCATACATTATTGCGCGGCACACCCATACGAAGCATCCAACATGCCGGATGCCTGAGTGGGTATATCTTTTCGGTATAGATTATATACTTTTTTAATACTTTTCATATATATTTATTTATGATATGATACCAATAGTTTCGGGGAAAATCAAGCATTTCCCCAGGATATCATGGAAATACTATATCGTTAAGGAGGAATCACATTTATGAAAGAATTTTTAAACCTCTTCATGGCCTTCTTCCGAATCGGCGCCTTTACCTTCGGCGGCGGTTACGCTATGCTCCCAATGCTCCAAAAAGAAGTCGTTGAGAAATATCACTGGGCCACTGAAGATGAAATCATGGACTATTTTGCCATCGGCCAGTGCACGCCGGGTATTATCGCGGTAAACACAGCAACCTTCGTCGGCTACAAGACCAAAGGTGTCCTCGGGGGCATTATCGCCACCCTTGGTATCATCGCCCCGTCACTGATCATTATCACATTGATTGCTGCCTTTTTACAGAACTTTGCCGACCTTGCTGTCGTAAAATACGCCTTCAACGGTATTCGGGCCTGCGTTTGTGTTCTGATTTTCAACGCCGTCTCCAAGCTGGCTAAAAAATCTGTTATCGATAAAATCTGCCTCGGCATTTGTATTGTTGTTTTACTTTTATCCTTATTTTCCCCATTATCCCCGGCACTCATCGTTATTCTTGCCGGTATCGCCGGCGTTCTCTTTAAACGCACGGGTATCTCAGGAGGTGAAAAGAAATGACCGGATTATTACGCTTAGCATTTGAATTTTTTAAGACCGGACTTTTTGCTGTCGGCGGCGGACTGGCTACCCTGCCTTTCCTCTATGCCATGGGCACAGCTACCGGATGGTTTAACGCCCAGGATGTGGCCAACATGATCGCCATTTCCGAGTCCACACCCGGACCAATGGGCGTCAATATGGCAACCTATGTGGGATTTACCTCTTTCGGACTTCCGGGTGCACTTATCGGACCGCTGGCCCTCGTATTTCCTTCTGTTGTCATTATCATCCTCATATCAAAGATTTTAAATAAATTTAAAGAGTCCAAACTGGTACAGGATGTTTTCTATGGGCTTCGTCCGGCCTCCACCGGATTGATCATCGCTGCCGGTCTCGGCGTTGCCAAAATCGCTCTGCTCCATCTGGACCAGTATGAGATTACAAAAAACGTTGCCGACCTGCTGAATTATAAATCCATCATCCTGGCTTTGGTCATCTACTTCGTTATGAAGAAAAAAGACTTCCACCCAATCCTCATGGTGGTAGCCTCTGCCGTTGTTGGAATTATTTTCAAATTTTAAGAGCAAAAATAGTGCAGTCTTGAAATCTGGAACAGGATTTCTTTGACTGCATTATTTTTTGAAGAACATTCTTTTTATTTTCGAGCGCTGCGACCAGGTAAACACTCTTTCGATTTTCTCCGAAAGGATTCGCCGTCTAAAGCCCCTTTAAGTCTGTTTTCGTCTCGAACACCGTCGACGAATAATGATTGATAAAGTCGTCTTTATATTTTAAAATTAACTTATCTTCTATAGCGGCTTCGGTTCCGCTGACACAAAATTTCTTATTTTTACATATCTATTCCATTTGCTTTTCATTGCGGTTCCGCACAGCTTTTTTTCATCCCATTGTTACATCATGCAGGACACCCGATAAAAACAACCACCTTGGGAAGAAAAAATTAACACACACGATAAAAAGGGGCAGTCCCACAGCCATTTTCCAGGCTCTTCGGGGCTACCCTCTTTCCCGCGCCAATAAGTCTTTCAGGAACACCTTATCCCTGTTTCTGTAAAAGCACTTTATAATCGTAGGCCAATGTCATCAGGCTTTCATCTAAATGTACATTTCTTACACATACATGAAGCACTGTATTCAAATCCACAGGCGTAAAATTCCAAATTGCCCGTATGCCTATTTTTTCCAGATACTTACCCACATCCAGTGCCCAATCTTCCGGAACCGTTAAAACGGCAATATCTACTTGATTTTCCTGAATAAAGCTTTCCAGAGAATCCATCATCAAAACTCGTATACTCTGAATTGCAAAACCATTCAAACGCGGATTAATATCAAAAATTCCAATTAATTCAAATCCAACTTTATCAAAGTGATAATTTGCCAGAGCCTGGCCCAGATTACCTGCCCCAACGATGATCATTTGTTTCGTCCTGTCGAGGCCAAGTATTTTTCCAATTTCTCCTCTTAAATATCTAACATTATATCCATATCCCTGCTGCCCGAATTCTCCAAAGCTGCAAAAATCCTGACGAATCTGCGAAGATGTTACTCCCATTCTCTGACTGAGCTGCATCGATGAAATTCGATCAATTTTTTCCTCCAAAAGTTCTCCCAAATACCGATAATATCTCGGAAGCCTCTGAATGATCACCGATGGTACCTTGTCTAATTTCATATGTCACCTTCCTCATTTGAAACATCACTTCTGCAGATTGCAAAAAACAAATTCTGCAAAAGCAATTACCACATTCTGATCGTCCCGAATTTCCACGTCCAGATTGCGGATAAGTTTCCCTATTTTTCTCGGTTTCACCTCTGCAATCAAATATTTAGGCGAAAAGGAAGGATTCAGATATTGAATATGACTATTCACAGTAGTCGATATTCCCCCCATGGAGCCTACGGTAAATCCGCAGACAGCGTCTGCCAGCGTGAAAATACAACCGCCGTGTACAACACCTATGGGATTTAAATGTTCCGGCCGGATTACCAATTTCCCATAACATTTATCATCCTGATCTTTGAGCAACTCCACGCCGATACTTTTTCCAAAATCATTTCGCCCCAAAACCGCGAATCCGGCGTATTCAAGATGAACATCCTTTTTCTCACTTTTCAAGCAGATATCAAGATATTCTGCCTTTTCCACCAACAGGAGAATTACCGAATCCGGAGTACATGTAATAGATTTATCTTCCAATTCCAGAGAAAATTCCGCATTCGCACCAAAGAAAGCAATCACGCATGTCCCTACAGCTTCTCCTATCCGCATTTTCATTGAACCTTCTATATTAATATGCCGCATGCTTCCACGAACATTGCGCGCCATCGTTGCTGAAAACACCCTGCCATCCGACAGAGCTTTATATTTTCTCCCGGCCCTCGCAAAATAAGATCGTCCAGCCTGATACAAAGCTATTTTTTCCTGTTTTTCACCTTCCATCTGCTGTCCATCCACCGCCAAAACATCTTTCAATTCGCCGGACAGCACATAAAATTGTGTGTTCGTTCCCTCATTATTCAATTGAATCTCTTCATTCTGCTTCAGGACGTCCAATGAAAATTTGAACTGAAAATCAGGGCTCTCGCACTGTTTGACATCCAAATAGCAGTATATATCTCTGTCCTTATTTTCTTTCAAAGAAAATATCTTCATTTCCATAAGCGCTCGTCCTCTCACTATGTTTTTCCCAAAACAGGAATCAGCGGAAAGCAGTTTTTTACCTGATTTCCGCTGATCTTAGTATGAACACGTATCGGCTGTAGTGCAGTCCGCCTTTACGTGTCCATACCCGTTTAAGGAGTCTGATAATTTTATTTATTTTCTCTTTTTGATTTCTTCCGTCAGAATCGGAACAACCTCAAAAAGGTCCCCGACAATGCCATAATCGGCCACTTTAAAAATATTTGCCTCAGGGTCTTTATTTATTGCAATAATGACATCGGCAGAAGACATACCTGCCACATGCTGAATCGCTCCGGAAATGCCGCAGGCAATATAAATTTTAGGGCCTACTGTCTTACCGGTCTGTCCGACCTGATACGCATGGTCAATCCATCCCGCGTCAACGGCCGCACGGGATGCCGCAATACTTCCGCCCATAGCCAATGCCAGTTCTTTCAAAACGCCATAGCCTTCCGGGCCACCAACTCCGGCACCTCCGGATACAAGGATTTCCGCATCCTCGATATTCGGTACATCCGACCCAACTGTTGTAACAATATCAACAATCTTTGTACGAATCATCTCCAACGGTGTTCGGATGTCTTCTTTAATAATATTGCCCTTTCTGCTCTCATCCGGTTCTGTCTTCTTAAATACTCCCGGCCTTACTGTACCGAGCTGTGGTCTGTGTTCCGGACACAAAATATTTGCCATCAAATTTCCGCCAAAAGCCGGTCGTGTCCAAACAATATTCCCATTATCCATCGCCAACGATGTACAGTCTGCTGTCAATCCGGTTTTTACCCGAGCTGCAAGACGCGGTCCCAGATCACGCCCCCGGTTGGTTGCTCCGATAAACAGAGCTGACGGTTTATATTTTTCGGTCAGTATATTCAATACATTCGTGTAAGCATCCGTTGAATAGGAAGCGTACTCTTCACCTTCAACAACAATTACTTCGTCTGCTCCATATCTGATGGCTGTCTGAGCAATGGCCTCCGTGCCTTTTCCATCAATAACAATGGCAACCAGTTTCTCACCGACGCTGTCAGCCAATGCTCTTGTCGGATTTAAAAGTTCGAGTCCGACATTTGCCGCTACGCCATTGGAAGATTCAATGTATACCCACAGATTCTTATACTCTTCAAACATTCTACAACCTCCTAGATTATGCTCTTTTCATCAAGGATCGCAATTAATTTATCTACAGATTCTTTTGCTGTCTCCTCTTTAATAACAACACTGTCCCCCTTCATTGGCGGTGTGTAAGTCTTCTTAACTTTTGTCGGAGAACCTTTCAGACCTGCACGTGTCAAATCAATCGTAATATCCTGTGATGTAATCACATGAATTGGTTTACGGTTTGCAGCAATTTTTGCCTTAACCGAAGCCATACGAGGTTCAAATTCCGTCTTAACAACGGTCAATAGAGCAGGTGTCTGTGTTTCGACCATCTCATAGCCGGTTTCGGTTTCTTTCTTTACAATTACTTTACCTTCTTCGGTCACATCTGCATCCAGTGTATAAGTCACCTGAGGCATATCTAAATGTTCCGCAATTTCCGGTCCGACCTGCGCCGTATCTCCATCAATCGCCTGTTTACCGCACATAATCAAATCAAATTTGCCGAGAGATTGAATGGCCGACGCCAAAATATAGCTTGTTGCCAGAGTATCCGAACCGCCAAAGGCACGATCAGACAATAAATAGGCTGTGTCCGCACCAACGGAAAGGCATTCTTTTAAAGCAGCCTTTGCCTGCTCCGGGCCCATGCTCAGTACAGTGACTGTCCCGCCATGTTTCTCTTTTAAACGCACGGCAACTTCCAACGCATATGCATCAAAAGGATTGACAATGCTCGGCACACCTTCACGAATCAAAGTATTTGTTTCATAATTGATTTTGATTTCTGTTGTATCCGGAACTTGCTTTACGCAAACCAAAATATCCATTAAATATACCTCCTATCGGCAAACATAACCGGAAATTACCATACGCTGGATTTCATTTGTTCCCTCATAAATCTGCATGATCTTAGCGTCTCTCAATAATTTTTCAACCGGATATTCTCTGGAATAGCCATAGCCGCCTAAAATCTGGATTGCTTCAAGTGCGACCTGCACAGCAGCATCACCGCCATAGCATTTTGCGATTGCTGCAGCTTCACCATATGGTTTTCCTGCATAATACTGGTTAAAGCAATTAATAACTGCGGCACGTGTTGTTTCAAGCTTAATTTCCATGTCGGCAAGTTTGAAAGCATTTACCTGATGTTTAATAATCGGTTTTCCAAAAGTTACACGCTGTTTTGCATATTCTACGCATTCTTCAATACATCTGCGGATAATTCCTGCTGACATGGCACCGATAATTGGTCTGGCCAAATCAAGTGTTGCCATGGCATACCCGTAGCCTTTGCCTTCCTTACCAATCAAATGATCGGCCGGTACATGGACATTATCAAAAACAACATCTGCTGTATTTGAAAGACGAATACCCATCTTATCTTCTTCTTTACCTACGGAAACTCCTGCTCTGTCACGTTCAACAATAAACGCGGAATAACCTTTGGCGCCCTTTGACTTATCTGTAATTGCAAAGACAACATAAATCTCAGCCGGACCTGCATTTGTGATGAAGCATTTCCGTCCATTGATGACATATTCATCGCCAACTTTTTCAGCAACTGTTTTACCGGCACCTGCATCAGAACCTGCATCTGGTTCTGTTAAAGCGAACGCTGCAAAACCATTTCCTTTTCCGCCACAAATATAGTCTGCAAAATACTGTTTCTGTTCATCGCTTCCGAACATTAATACAGTCTTCAATGCCAGGCCATCGGCTGCAACCCCTGTACAAAAACCAGCGTCAATTCTTGCAAATTCTTCGTAAACTGCGCAGCAAGTATAATAGTCAAGGCCGCTTCCTCCAAACTGTTCCGGAATCTCAAGTGCATGGAAACCTAAATCAAATGCTTTCTGATAAAGATCCATAGGAAATTCACCGTTTTTGTCATATTCTGCACAAACTGGTTTTACTTCCTTTTCCGCAAAATCTCTCGCAAGTTTTACAATATCCATTGATTCTTCACTTAAAATATATCCCATGATAAAATCCTCTCTTTCTTATTTTTAGACTACAAACATTATCGTCCACTCTTCATCGCCAACGACAACATCATTCTGATTAACAACTTTAATACTTAGTGTAACAATACCGCGCTTCGGATTTTTCGTCGGTTTCTTGTCGATTGCGGTTACTTCCAGATGGATGGTATCGCCAAATAATACCGGTGCCGGCCATTTCAGATTCGCTCCAAGGAAACCGACAACCACACCTTCAATCATTCCAGAATGATCCATAAGGCCGGTAGCCATCGCAAAAGTTAAAGCTCCGTGAGCGATTCTCTCGCCATATGGGGTATTTGCCTTTGCAAATTCAGCATCCGTATGTAACTGATTAAAATCTCCGGATAATCCGGCAAACCGCGTAACATCCGATTCCGTCACGGTACGTCCACTTGTTTTAATCGTTTCTCCAATCACCCAATCGTTATACTTTTTACCTCTTGACATGAATTCTGCCTCCTATCTATTCTTAAATACCGGCGGACGCTTTTCCACGAAAGCGTACATACCTTCTTTCTGGTCTTCCGTCGAAAATGCAATACAATCATTGGCAGCCTCAATAGACATCGCATCATCAATGTCTACCTGCCTTCCCCGATTAATAGCATCTTTCGCAAGCCCTACAGCAATCGGTGCTTTACCGGCAATCACATTTGCCATTTCCAATGCCGTATTCATTAATTCTTCCGGTTCCACAACCCGATTGACAAGGCCGATTTCCTTCGCTTCCTGACCATTGACCTGGCGTGTTGTAAAAATCAGTTCTTTCGCCAGAGCATCACCAATCAGTCGCGGCATTCTCTGAGTTCCGCCAAATCCCGGAAAGATTCCCAGGCCAACTTCCGGAAGACCGATTTTCGCTTTAGTAGAAGCAATTCGAATATCACAGGCCATTGTTAATTCACAGCCACCGCCCAAAGCAAAACCGTTAATGGCAGCAATAAAAGGTTTGCGCACTTTTTCAATTCGACGATATAAGCTCTGCCCCTGTTCCATATAGGCCATTGCCTGAATTGAATTGAAATCTTTCATGTAATCAATATCTGCACCGGCTGCAAATGCTTTTCCGGCGCCAGTGATTACAGCAACCCGGATATCCTCATCCGCCGCCACTGCTTCAACAGCAGCCGCTAATTCTGTTAAAAGCACATCATTAAGTGCGTTCAACGCTTTCGGTCGATTTAATGTAATGACCGCAACATGCCCCTGTTTTTCATAAATCAGATTTTCATATACCATATCAATCACACTTTCTTTTAATTTTTATCCCATAATACTGAACATTGCGACAACGAGAGCCAACTCAGCCGTCGTAATAATAACGGTTACGACAAAGGAATCAAAATAAGATTCTTTATGGTTTGTCTCACAATACTGTAAGCAGGTATTTACAAAACCATTATGCGGCAGAGAATCCAAGGCCGAACTGGATACTGCAGCAATACGATGAATCGCTTCGGCGCTGACTCCCATCGGTATGAACAAATCCGCACACATTGGTACTGCAATACCAAGTCCGCCGGAAGCCGAACCGGAGATACCAGCCAGAGCTGCTACTGCGATAGCTACAGCAATATAGGCATTACCATTTTGAGCCATGCCTGTCAAAGCTGCAGACAATGTTGCAAAAGCAGGTGTTGCCTGAACAACGGCACCAAAACCTACGGTAGCTGCTGTATTCGCGATAGACGAAAGACCATTTGTTGCACCAGAGCTCATATCCTTCCAGAAAGCAGAAAAGCTATGCGGCATCCATTTCCAATAAATAATGATTCCTAAAATAACGCCGACAAATAAAGATACGACGATTGGCCATCCAGTAACGTTCAGGATAATGATCAATAAAATTAACGGCAACAGCGAAATCAGGAAATTCGGAACATCTCTGTTATCATCATCTGCCAGACTTTCTTCACCCGGAAGAAGGACGTAATGCTCACCGTTTTTCTTACATTTATTAATCCGCCACTGGATATAGATTGCACACAGAACCGCACAGAAAACGGAACCAACTAAACCAGGAACTAATCCGGCTGCCAGCGTTGTGCCTAAATAGCTTGTAGGAATAATGTTCTGTGTGGATGGTGAAAACGGCCCTGTCATGGCAAATGTACCACAGCCAGCCAAATAGCACATTGGGAACAGTCTTCTTGGTACATCGGCACGTTTAAACATACTCTTTCCTAACGGATACAGTGCAAACAATGCAACGAACAGATTGACACCGCCATATCCAAGGACAGCTGCAGCAATAAAGATACCGAGACCTACATATTTCTCGCCCAATTTGTCAACAATTGTCTTAGCAATACTGTCTGTAGCACCACTGACTTCTGCCAGCTTTCCAAAGATAGCGCCTAATGTAAAAATAAGAAAATAGTTCATAAAATAGGTGGAAAAGCCCGTCATATAAGACTGGGTAATCCCTTCAACCACATTAACGCCCTGCGTTGCCAGAACAAAGATCGATGCGATCGCTGTCGCAAAAAGAATCGGAACGCCTTTAATCGCTAAAACGGTTAATATTATTAATCCAATAATTACCATTAGAATACCAAACATACGATTTCTCCCTCTCAATAAAATTATTTGTTCAACATAGTTTCTCTCAGATTAATCGGCGCATCTGTGAAAAGTCGTGCATCCATCTCTTTTAATTCATCTTCCTTAATAATCGGAGCAAATTCCATTTGTTCCAAAATATCCTTATGAAGATCAACGCCTGGTGCAATCTCAATCAATTGCAGACCGCCTTTAACCAGTTTAAATACAGCTCTCTCTGTCACATACAATACGTTCTGTCCGGTTTCAGCACCAAACTCTCCACTGAATGTAATCTGCTGTACTTTCTTAATAAACTTCTTGCTCTTGCCTTCCTGTACAATCGTCAACTTGCCGTCCTTAATTTCTTCTTTCAAGCCTCCGGCTGTAAATGTGCCACAGTAAACCAAATTCGGCGTTGTCTGGGAAATATTGATGAAACCACCAGCACCCGTTACACCGGTTCCGAATTTGCTGACATTGACGTTTCCAATCTCATCGGTTTCCGCAAGTCCAAGGTAGGAAACATCCAATCCGCCGCCATTATAGAAATCAAACTGGATTTCCTGTTCGACAACCGCCCAGGCATTCTGAACTGCGCCAAAAGCCTTTCCTCCCAAAGGAACACCTGCTACCGCACCACTCTCGGAAGTCATTGTAATTAAATCAGCGCAGCCTTCTTCTGCTGCAATATTGGCAATCCCCTCCGGTACACCAACGCCAAGATTAATAATGCTTCCCGGTTTTAATTCCATAGCCGCACGACGGGAAATTACCTTTTTCGCATTAAACGGCAAGGATGCAACATCTTCTGTCGGTACAAATACGTGACCAGAAAGACTCGGTTCATACACATGTAAAGCTGTCTGGCGATGTGTCTCTGCTGGTGTCTCAGACACAACTACTGCATCAACAAAAATACCAGGAATTGCAACTTTGTCCGTCATCAGCCGATCACATGTATATTTAACTTGGACAATCACCTTACCGCCGCAGGCCTTTGCTGCCATCGCGATCACACGCATGTCCACCGGAAGAGCCTCTTCTTCAAAAGATATATTGCCAAAACTATCCGCCGTAGTTCCCCGGACAATAGCCACATCAATCTTCGGTGTTTTGTACATCAGATATTCTTCGTCTTCGATTGTAATCACTTTGACAATATCCTCTGTCGTAATATCATTTAATTTTCCGCCTTCAACACGAGGGTCAATAAATGTTTTAAGTCCAAGCTTTGTAATATGCCCCGGCATTCCACGGACTGCTTCGTGGAACATGTCCACAATAACTCCCTGCGGCATATTCCATGCCTTAAACTTATTTTCACGAATCATCTTTCCAATCTGGTCACAGCTTCCAAAGTGTCCACCCACCAATGAAGCCAGCAGACCTTCATGGGCCATATGCTGCCATCCATGTCCCGGTTCCCAGCACCCCTGTCCGGCAGCAAAAATACCATTCAGATTCTTTGGAGCCCCCGTCTCCAAAAAGCTCTTCTCAATTCCCGCGATAACTTCTTCCGGGAAACCTGCTAATGCGATACCTGATGTTGCAATACAATCACCGTCCTTGATAAGACCAATGGCATCTTTCAGCGACATTACTTTACTCATGCAAATACCTCCTTAAATGTATTGAATACTGGCTCAACTTTGATAAGTTATTGTCAATATTTTCAATAAATTTAAGAAGCAAGTTTTGAACCAAAAATTTCTAATTTCTTCTCTTTTTCAAATTCTTTTTTATTTTTTGGTCATTTTCTTTAGATATGCTTCCATTTTTTTGTGCATTGTGCTCATTTTTTTAGGATGCTCTTTAAAAAATTTGGGGTTTATGATACGATAATCAAAAGAATTTTCAGACATCTTTTTAAATTTTTCTACTTTTTTCGATTATTTTTTAACATTTTTCTACTTATATAGAAATTGTGAGGTGAGATTCAAAATGAATAAATATGATTTCAATGATATCTATTTTTCGGATATTCTCCGCTATTATGAGGGAAGTATTATTATCTGCAACAACAAAGGAAAACTTCTGCTCTGCTCCGATGGAACCTGCAAACTCACAGGCCTTTCCCGCGAAGAACTGTTAAGTACAACCATGCAAAAACTCGTGGAAGATGGAGTATTCAGTAATAGTTCCTGTCTTGATTGTATTGAACGCGAAGAAGAAACCATATCCTATCTAATTCTCAATCAGGATCCGAACCAGGGAATTTATGCTTATTCGGTACCGATTTTTGATCTGAACCATAAATTAATCCGCATTATTACCTTCAGTCAATCTGAACATTTTTCTGTTCAATATAGGAATCGAGTGGATGAACTTTGTCGAAATATGCAGCAAACCTTCAATACAGTTTTAAACAGCAAAAAAGAACGCTCTTATATTGCGGAAAGTCCCACTGTCAAGAGCGCTTTTGAATATGCAAAAAAAGTAGCCCAGACGGATGCCAGCATCATGATTTACGGTGAGTCCGGAACAGGCAAAGAAGTGCTTGCAAAATATGTACATGAGAATAGTTTAAGAAAAAATGAAATTTTTGTTCCGGTCAACTGTGCAACCATTCCGGACGCCTTGATGGAATCCGAAATCTTCGGATATGAAAAAGGCAGTTTTACCGGGGCAAGCAAAAGTGGAAAATCCGGCCTGTTTGAACTTGCCAACAATGGAACGCTTTTTCTGGATGAAATCGGAGAAATGCCACTAAATCTTCAACCCAAACTCCTTCGCGTGCTTGAAACCGGAGAAATTCGTAAACTTGGCGGAATCACAACTAAAAAGGTGAATGTTCGTATTATCGCTGCAACCAACCGTAAACTTCTGAATATGGTTGAAGAAGGTACTTTCCGAGAGGACTTATATTACCGGCTGAATATCATCCCCATTACCATGCCGCCGCTCCGCAAACGCGTCGAAGACATAGAGCCACTGATTAATTTTTTTCTGGATATTTATAATCGAAAATACCATAAAGCCGTTACCATTGATACCGTCTGTAAAGATGGCATGACGCACTACAGCTGGCCCGGCAATGTACGTGAATTAAAAAGTGTAATTCAGCGCTACGTGATCACCGATGGAATGTCCCAGGATTTATTAGTCGGCACATTTTTTACCCCTTCACAGGAAAAATGTGCGCATGGTCCTAAAGCTGAATATATCCTGAATGATTATATTTATGAATCCCCGAATAATTTTCGCCATTTTAAAGACTATAAATATCGCTGTGAATATGAATATTTTCTCGAACTTTTAAAACAGACCAATGGAAATGTTGCAAAAGTCGCAGCCCTTTCCGGCCTCCACATGTCCGGAATTTATAAACGATTAGAAACCTTCAGACTGGAACCTAAAAAATTTCAAAAATAAAAAAAGACCGAAAGCATACTTTTCACAGCTTTCGGTCTTTTGTATATCATATTTCTGAATTTTAGCAGATCTCTGCGCCTGATGGCATTTCTTTTTCAGGAACCATCAGGGACAGGTTGCCCTCCGCATCTTCCGCACAGAGCAGCATTCCTTCGGACATAACACCGGCCAGCTTCGCAGGTTTCAGGTTTGTCACAACCATGACCTTCTTACCCACCATCTCTTCCGGTGTATAATGGGCTTTAATACCGGATACGATCTGACGCACCTGACTGCCGATCTTCACCTGAGAGCAAAGCAGTTTTTTGGATTTTTTCACAGCTTCGCAGGCAATAATCTCACCAACCTGGAACTGCAGCTTTGCAAAATCATCATAGGTAATCTCCGGTTTGGCTTCGATATCGATACCAGCTTCCATCGCGGCAGCCTTTGCAGCTTCGGCTTCTTTAGCCGCCTTATCTGCTTCCAGTTTTGCCATAAATTCCTTCATATCGATACGTGCGAAGAGAATCTCCGGTTTTTCAACAACCTTGACACCCTCTTCCATCCGGCCAAAGGTATCCAGTTCAAGAAAATCTCTCTGCTGTGTGCCGATCTGGTCAAGAATCTTTCTGGATGTGGACGGCAGGAAAGCTTCCAGACATACCGCACCAATTCGAATACCTTCAAATAAATTGTAAAGCACGGTAGCCAAACGATCCTTTTTCGCTTCATCCTTTGCCAGATTCCACGGCTCTGTCTCATCAATATATTTATTGCAGCGGCGGAACAATGTAAAGATTTCCGTAATGGCATCGGCCACACGCAGTTTGTCCATTTTTGCTGCCGCTTTTACAGGTGTTTCTAACGCAACCCGTTTCAGTTCCTCATCCACAGGTTCATTGACGCCAGGATTTGTTACCACGCCGCCAAAATATTTATTCGTCATGGAAATGGTACGGTTTACCAGATTTCCAAGAATATTTGCCAAATCCGAGTTCATACGTTCAACCATCAGCTCCCATGTAATGGAACCATCATTGTCAAATGGCATCTCATGAAGAACGAAATAACGCACCGCATCCACGCCAAAATAATCGACCAGATCATCCGCATAAATCACATTACCTTTGGACTTGCTCATCTTTCCTTCACCAACAAGCAGCCACGGATGTCCGAATACCTGCTTCGGCAACGGAATATCCAGTGCCATCAGCATGATCGGCCAATAAATCGTATGGAAACGAATAATATCTTTACCAATGAGATGCAGGTCTGCCGGCCAGTATTTCTCCACCATCGGATCACTGTTGCCGTCCAGATCAAAACCAAGTCCGGTAATGTAGTTGCTGAGCGCATCAATCCATACATAAATCACATGTTTCGGATCAAATGTGACCGGAATACCCCATGTGAAAGATGTTCTCGATACACATAAATCCTGAAGGCCCGGCAGAAGGAAGTTGTTCATAATCTCATTCTTACGGGATTCAGGCTGAATAAATTCCGGATGGGTATTGATATGTTCAATCAAACGATCCGCATATTTACTCATTTTGAAGAAATATGCCTCTTCCTTCGCATCAATAACTTCCCGTCCGCAATCCGGACATTTACCATCCACAAGCTGGCTTTCTGTAAAGAAGGATTCACACGGTGTACAGTATTTTCCTTCATAATATCCCTTGTAAATATCGCCCTGATCATAAAGCTTTTTGAAGATCTTCTGGACCTGTGCTTCATGGTCCGCATCCGTTGTCCGGATAAAACGATCATAGGATGTATCCATCAAATCCCATATCCGTTTAATCTCACCGGCCACGCCATCCACATACTCCTTCGGAGTAACGCCGGCCTCTGCTGCTTTAATCTCCACCTTCTGACCATGTTCATCCGTTCCTGTCTGAAAACGCACATCATACCCCTGAGCCCGTTTAAACCGTGCAATACTATCGGCAAGAACAATCTCATACGTATTGCCGATATGCGGTTTTCCGGATGTATAGGCAATCGCTGTTGTTATATAATATGGTTTCTTTGCCATGTTTTTTCCTCCCATCAGCATCATATATTCATCATAAGCTAATTTCTTATTATAATATATCCCAGTTTTAAACACAAGGAAATTTTATGTTACGGCCTTAAAAAGCCCGAAATCCGCACCGGTTCATACCTTTTACCAAAATCTTTAAAACTTTTCCACATAGCCTATTCTTTTTCTGTTATACTAAAAATATCAAACTAAAGGGGGATTTAAAAAATATGAAATTTACCAGAACATTTCGAAGCATAATAATTTCCGCATGCTCAGCGGCTCTGCTGTTTACCGGTTGTAGTTCTGCAGCAAATACGACGGCCACCACGGCAAACGAAGGAGCATCTGCCGAGGAAACTTTTGATGAACTGACACGTGAAATTTTCACAGATTATGCCAGCAGTGATTCTCTGACATTAAATTATACATTGAAAAATCCGTCAGCCTACGGCATTGAACTGGAAGAAACGACCTGGGGCGATATTCCTCTGACCGAAGAGGATTTTGCCGAAGAAAAAGCTCAGACCCAGGCCTGGCTTGACCGTCTGAATGAAATCTCCGGTCTGACCGATGACCGGGCCGTTACCTATGACGTAGTTAAATATTATCTCGAAGCAGATCTGGAATCTTACGATTATATTTATCAAACTTCCAATCTGGCGCCAATGCTCGGCTTCCAGAGCCAGCTTCCGACAACTATGGCAGAATATCATTTCGATGATGTGGACGATGTTGAAGATTATCTGACTCTTTTAAATTCACTGGGCAATTATGTTGATTCCCTCCTGACCTTCGAAAACCAAAAAGCCGATGCCGGATACGGCATGTGCAGATCTGCATTGGAAACCTCCATTGAAGACTGCCAGTCGTTCATTGAATCCCCTGAAACCAATCTTCTTATTGAGGTTTTTCCCGAAAAACTGGATGACCTGAATCTGTCAGAAGAAGAAAAGAATGCCTATATCGAAAAAAATCATGACGCCGTCATCAACTCGGTCATCCCGGCCTACCAGTCCATCATTGACGGACTGACAGCTCAGCTGGATACAGCACCGGAAAAAGGAAATATGTCGTCCTATGAAAACGGCCAGGAATATTATAAATATTTATTAAAATCCTCTGTCGGCACAGACAAGACCCCTGAAGAGCTCATCGAACTGACTGAGAACAAATTAAATTCCGCCATATTTTCCCTTGCCCTTACGATGAACGCCAACCCGGATATTTTTGATGCTGTGGAAAATGCCGAATATTCGCTGACAGACCCGGCAGAAATCATCGAGCACTTTAAATCCACATTTACGGCCGAACAGATGCCGGAAGCCCCGGAGGCCAGCTACACCCTGAAAAATGTCCATGAATCTCTGTCCGAACGTTTGAGCCCGGCCATGTACTTCATCCCTCGGATTGACGATATTGCAAACAATCAGATTTATTTAAATCTCCGGGACAATGTAGATAATGAATTGATGCCAACGATGGCTCATGAAGGATATCCGGGACATATGTATCAGATGACCTACTATTATAATACGAATCCGGACCCTGTTCGTACAGTCTATGAATGCCTCGGTTATGTAGAAGGATGGGCTTCCTATGTAGAGTCCCTCTCCTATGCTTATTGCGGATTTGATGAAGATGTGGCGGATTTCTATCGTTCTTTTAACATGGAAATGGCCCTCAATCTCTACTGCCGCACAGACCTTGGTATTCACTACGAAGGTTGGGACGTCGCACAGACCGGTGAATTTCTCCGTCAATATCTGGCTTTTGACGACGCAACCATCCAGGAGGTTTATGACGCCGTTCTCTATAACCCGACAAATTACATGGTTTATGGCATTGGTATGGATGAAATTCTGGAGATGCGCGAGACTATGGAAGATAATCTGGATGCAAATTTTGATATTAAGGACTTTCATAAACAGCTTTTGGACCTTGGCCCGGCGCCATTTCCTATCTTACGGAAATACATGCCGGATGCGGATATCATTCCTGAATCCTCTACTGAAGAGGCAGCCTGAACCGCCCGCTCCTTGACATTCGGCGAATTGTTGTTTATAGTTGTAGTTAACTGAATGAATTTAAACTGCTAAAGGAGGATGTGTTAATGTCAACAAAAGCTTATTACAATATTGACGAAATCGGCGCAGGAAAACCAGGTTTTTCCAAAACCCGCTCCATTATCGAAGCCGCTTTCTACGGAAATAATGTTGTTAAAGTAAATACTTTAAAAGAGGCCTATGAACTGGCAAAAAACTCTCCGGGAACGATCGTTACAGATATGCCGGTATACCGCGGTGAAGAATTTGGCCTTGAAAAAGATGCCAAAGTTCTTCTTTTCAACGACGGCGCCATCACCGGCCGCTATGCTGTTGCCCGCCGAATCGCCGGAGAACCTGGTGTAAACTGCGAAGAACTGGACAAGGTAGCTATGGATGCTGTTTATGAATCCCGCTGGAAAACTATGTATCATGCAGAAGTTTATGCCGGCCTTGATTCTGAATTTATGGTTAAATGCCACCTGCTCATTCCGGAAGGCGAAGAAAATATTCTCTATTCCTGGATGCTGAACTTCCAGTACATGTCGGATGAATATGTAAAAATGTATAAAAACTCCAAACCAGTCGGCGACGGCAAGGAAGCAGATATCTATATCTTCTCCGACCCGCAGTGGAATGGCTCCGACCGTCCGGGTGTTGATTTAAGCTGCCTCAGCGACCCGGCTAAAAAGACTTTATGCTACTTCAACACAGAAACCAACTGTGCCTGCATTCTCGGTATGAGATACTTTGGTGAACACAAAAAAGGAACTCTGACGATGGTTTGGGCCATTGCCAACCGTAACGGTTACGCTTCCTGCCATGGCGGTCAGAAAGAATACACATTAGCTGACGGCTCCAAATTCGTCGCTTCTGTTTACGGTTTATCCGGTTCCGGTAAATCCACACTGACCCATGCAAAACATGGCGGCAAATACGAGATCAAGGTGCTTCACGATGATGCCTTTATCATCAATACAGACACTTGTGCATCTATCGCCATTGAGCCAACCTATTTCGATAAAACTGCCGATTATCCAACCGGCTGTGATGACAATAAATACCTTCTCACTTCCATGAATAACTCAGCAACCATGGATTCCGAAGGAAAGATTCAGCTCGTTACAGAAGACATCCGTAATGGTAACGGCCGGGCGATCAAATCCAAGCTCTGGTCTCCAAACCGGGTAGACCGCATTGACTCTCCGGTAAACGCCATTTTCTGGATTATGAAAGATCCAACCATTCCGCCGGTTGTTAAGTTAAAAGGTTCTTCCTTAGCTTCTGTCATGGGTGCAACTCTGGCAACCAAACGTTCTTCTGCAGAACGTCTGGCTCCTGGCGTAGATCCGAACAAACTGGTTGTCGTACCATACGCTAACCCGTTCCGTACCTATCCACTGGCCAACGATTATGAGAAATTCAAAAAACTGGTAGAAGAAAAGAATGTTGACTGCTACATCATTAACACCGGTGATTTCATGGGCAAGAAAGTACAGCCAAAGGATACCCTTGGCATCCTTGAAGCCATTGTTGAGAAAAAGGCAGAATTTAAACCATGGGGACCATTCTCCGATATCGAGATCATGGATTGGGAAGGCTTTATTCCAGATATGAACGACGCTGAATATCTGGCCCAGTTAAAAGCCCGTATGATGGACCGTGTCAATGAAATCGAAGAATTCTCCGTATTAAAAGACGGTTACGACAAGCTTCCGGATGACGCTCTGGCTGCCATCAAGAAAGTAGTTGACGAATTGAACTAATACAAAAATTGAGCCGCAGGACAAGTTCCAAATTGTCCCGCGGCTCTTTTTATTTTTTCTTCTTCATAAATTTTTTCAGTTTTTTCCGCGTCCCTTTACTGATATCATGTTCCAGTAAATGGGCTTCTTCCTCGGCATCGGCCGGATTAATTTCAAGCATCTCCGTCAAAAACTTATATACCACTTTATAGGTGTCATAGACGTTCTTCCCCGCCTCAAGTCCCGCTTTGGTCAGTCGTATCGTTCCATAATGCTCATGTTCGATATATCCCTGCTCCTTCAACGTATTCATCGCTCGATTGACACTCGGCTTGGATATTCCAAGGAATTGTGCAACATCTGTCACACGTACCTCGTCATTTTTTTGCGTCAGTACATAAATTTCCCTTAAATAGTCCTCCATTGAACTGGACAACCCACTCTTCATCTTCATTTCTTTCCTCCCGGCCTGCTACACTGTCTTAAAATGATCTCTTAAATTCCGCATCGCCTGTGTCAAAACCTGACACTGTTCTTCATCCAGTCCCTGCCTCATGGCGCGGACCATCTCCAGATGAAACTGCTCATGCCGTTTATAGGCCCGCCGCCCTTTCTCATCCAGGGATATAAGAACGACCCTTCGATCCTTTTCACTGCGCGTACGGATAACATAACCCTTTTTGACCAGATTATTCATGGCAATGGTCAATGTTCCCACCGTCACACCGACGAGGCGGGCAATAGATGACATATTTTTCGGCTCACCATCGCCTACGGCCTCGATAATATGCATATCATTCATGGAAATATCCTTAAATTCATCCCGAATCAAAGATTCTTCTTCAATCTTTAATGTGTGATTAAATAGATGTACTAATACTTCATTCAACTGGCTGTATGAATCCATAAATCCCTCTATTCTCCAAACAACGGCGTCGAGAAATACCTCTCTGCCGTATCCGGCAGCACCGTCACAACCGTTTTTCCCTTGCCAAGCTTTTTGGCCAGTTTTAAGGCTGCTGCAACATTTGTTCCACTGGAAATGCCGCACATCAGTCCTTCCAGTCGCGCCAGATCTTTTGCTGTCTGAATCGCTTCCTCATCTGTAACCACATAAATATCATCATAAATCTGTTTATTCAAAATTGGAGGGATGACCCCGTCTCCAATGCCCATCTGCAGATGTGTTCCCACCGTTCCGCCTGCAAGTATGGCTGCATTTTCCGGCTCCACAGCCCAAATCTCAATCTCCGGATTCTGAGCCTTCAGTACCTCTCCGATACCGGTAATCGTTCCGCCGGTCCCGATACCTGAGCAAAAACCGTGAATCGGTCCTCCGACCTGTTCCAGAATTTCCAGCCCCGTATGGTGCCGGTGCACCATCGGATTGGCCGGATTTTCAAATTGCTGAGGCACAAATACCTTCGGATTCTCCCTAGCCATCTCCAGAGCCAGCCGCAGACATTCATCGATACAATCCCCGATATTCCCGGCATCATGCACCAGCCGCACTTCAGCACCATAATGCTGTACCAGCTTCCGCCGCTCCTCACTCACCGAATCCGGCATAAAGATCACCGTCTTATATCCCTGGACAGCTCCAATCAGCGCCAGGCCGATTCCCTGATTGCCGCTCGTCGGCTCCACAATAATCGTGTCCTCATGAATGCGTCCCTGCTTTTTCGCTTCCTCGATCATATTAAAAGCTGTGCGCGTTTTGATGGAACCGCCCACATTTAACCCTTCATATTTTACCAAAACCTCCGCATTCTCCGGTGAATTCATACGATTCAAACGAATCATAGGCGTATGTCCCATAGCCTCTAAAACATTATTATATATCATTTATCCATTTATCCCCCTGTTTATCTATAATATGAGACATCTGTGTCATATGCTGACAAAATGCCTCTGCCGTATACCACACAAAGTCCTCCAGCCCTGTCAGATTGAAGACTTTCATCTCTTTTTCGTCCCCTGGTTTTCCTTTATGACAGATACACTCAAGCTCTTTCAGCACCCGTTCAAGCTCGGATGCGTCCACTTCATCCATATTCACATTTTCAAGATATCTGTATCCTGGTGGCTGTATATGATATTTATCCACAAGCCAATGGTTGCTCCGTGTATAATCTCCGTAATAATATTCCGAAGAGAAAAACTTTTCAAATGGAATAAACCGGCCGCTTTCTTTCAACTCTACCCGATGAATAAACGCCTTCCTTGGTTCCGGCCGACCTTTGACATCCTCAAATGTCAGAATCGTCGGCCAATATTCGTCCACGTATCGTTCATCCAGATATAAATGGGCATAATATCCCAGAATCACCGGCTCGTTCAGCCGATGCCCATATTTTTCCAGAAAGCGGGACAATTTCGGCGCCCGCGCAATATTCTCCGCTCCTTCCGACGACCAGAAATGAGATATCGCTTTATCTTCCCCCAAACGTGTATCCGGAAGAAGATTCCCAAGCAAAAACTCCTGTTTCCAGGCAGAATCCGGCTTTTTCTTCATGTGCTCCAATATCATCGCCGCCTCTGTAAGATGAATAATAAATCCTGGCATTCTTCTCCCTCCCGATTCTTTTTATCTATAATACCACATTTTAAAGTATTTTTATATACGTAGAATTAATCTGAACTTTAATTATTTATATAGACAACTTGTACAAGTTATCATATAATAGAGCAATCAAAACTTTTGTTTTGATTCAGGTTATTATGAAGGATTTTTAAAGGAGAACATCTATGAAGACAGTAAACTTTCTTTACGGAAAAACAACACTTGATCTGGAAGTTCCGGACAATACCCCGGTATTAACTTCCAATATTGATGAATTACGCAGCGATAAAAGCGGCTATGATATCGTTGCGGAAGCCATGGAAAACCCTATTGACAGCCCACGCCTTTTTGAGCTTGCCAAAGGCAAACCAGACTGCACCATTATCATCAGTGACCACACGCGTCCCGTACCAAGCCAGGATATTCTGCCTCATATGATTCATGAACTGCGGATGGGTAATCCGGATATCCAAATTACACTTCTTGTTGCCACCGGTTTCCATCGTCAGACAACCGTTGAAGAATTAAGAAGTAAACTGGGCGATACCCTTTATAAAGAATTTAAAGATCATATCATTGTCCATGATGCCCATGACCCTGAAAGAAATGCCAAGGTTGGCAAATTACCATCCGGACCGGATTGCATCGTTGATAAGGTGGCCTTAAATGCCTCCCTGCTTGTCGCAGAAGGTTTCATTGAAGCCCACTTCTTCGCCGGTTTCTCCGGCGGACGTAAGAGTGTCCTTCCGGGAGTATGTGATGCTGTAACTGTTATGGGAAACCATTGCTCTAAATTCATCGACAGCCCATATGCCCGTACCGGTATTCTCGACAAGAATCCAATCCACGAGGATATGGTCGCTGCTGCCGAAATGGCCCATCTGGCATTTATCTGCAACGTTGTGATCGATGAAGATAAGAAAACCGTTGCCGCTTTCGCCGGCCATTTCAATTCCGCTCATCGCAAAGGCGTGGATTTCCTTTCCAATTACTGCGTCGTAAAACCGGCCCCGGCAGATATTGTTATCACGACCAACGGCGGTTATCCGCTTGACCAGAATGCTTATCAGTGTTCAAAGGGCATGAGCGCCGGAGAAGCTACGGCAAATCCGGATGCAGTTATGATCATGCTGGCGACATGTTCCGATGGCCACGGCGGCGAACAATACTACCGTTCCATTGCGGAAGCAGAATCCGCCCAGGCTTTTTATGATCAATGTATGGCAACAGCCCAGGAAGATACATTGCCTGACCAGTGGTGCGCACAGATTTACTGCCGTATTCTCTGCAAGCATAAAGTGCTTTTCGTAGCAGAACCGGAACAGGAAAAAATGATCACAGACATGAAAGCTGAATACTTCCCAACACTTGAAGCGGCCTATGCCCACGCAAGAGAACTGAAAGGTGAAGACGCCAGTCTGACCTGTATCCCGAACGGCATTTCCGTTATCGTAAGAGATTAATCATTCTACAAAGTAAAGCTCCAGGAGAAATCCTGGAGCCCTCTTTATGCTCTTTTTTCCAAAGGTGTATATTCTTTTTCTTCCATAATACTCAGATAAGCCGGACGGATAATCTTATCTACATTGACCAACTCTTCAATACGATGAGCGCTCCATCCCACAATTCGCGCCATGGCAAAAATCGGTGTATACAATTCCAACGGAATATCCAGCATGTTATACACAAAACCACTGTAGAAATCCACATTGGCACTGACGCCTTTATAAATTTTTCGTTTTTCCGCAATGACTTCCGGCGCCAGACGCTCCACAGCCGAATAAATACGGAATTCTTCATCCCGGCCCTTTGCTCTCGCCAGACGTTCCACGAAACTCTTAAAGATACGCGCTCTTGGGTCGGAGAGGGAATATACCGCATGACCCATACCATAGATTAACCCCTTTTTATCAAAGGCCTGTTTGTCCAGAAGTTTTCCAAGATACGCTTTGATCGCCTCTTCATCATTCAAATCCGATACCTGCTCCCGCAGATCCCGCATCATTTCCACAACTTTAATGTTCGCACCGCCGTGCTTCGGTCCTTTCAGAGAAGACAGGGCCGCAGCCACTACAGAATAGGTGTCTGAACCGGCAGAGGATACAACACGGGTCGTAAAGGTCGAATTATTACCGCCGCCATGCTCCATATGTAGCACAAGGGCGATATCCAGAACCTTCGCCTCCAGATCCGTATAAGCCTTATCCGGACGAAGCATGAGAAGAATATTTTCCGCAGTTGAAAGATTCTCATCCGGTCGATGGATATAAAAGCTGTCACCACATTCATAATGATTATAGGCATGATATCCATAAACAGACAGCATCGGAAGAATAGCGATCAACTGTAAGCACTGACGCAATACGTTGCTGATGGATGGGTCCGCCAGATTATCGTCGTAAGAAGCCAGTGTCAACACACTTTTCGTTATAGAATTCATAATATCCTTACTCGGCGCTTTCATAATGACATCCCGCGTAAAATTCGTCGGCAGCGTCCGGCTGGCATTAAGAACTCCTTTAAACTCTTCCAGTTCGGTCAGATTCGGAAGACGTCCAAATAAAAGCAGATAAGCAGTTTCCTCATAACCGAAACGCTCACCATGAAATCCCTTGACCAAATCTATAATATTATATCCCCGATACCACAACTTGCCATTGCATGGAATTTTTTGCCCATCAACCTTCTTGAATGCTTCAATTTTTGAAATATGCGTTAACCCCGATAACACACCATTTCCATTCTTATCCCGAAGTCCTCGTTTTACACCATATTCATCAAAAAGGTCTGCTGAAATCAAATCCGTATTCTCGCATATCTTTCCGTATATATCCGTATATTCTACAAGACTCATCTTTTCTTTCTGCTCCATAAGATATACACCTCCACTTTACTATTTCATTAGATTCTAACATTCTTTAAAAATATATGTCAATTATTTCACATAAAAATTTATAGTTCTTTAGAAAAGTTTCACGAAGTGTTCACATTTTCCCTAAAATTCGTCAAAAAAACAAGGACGGCCTTTCTTTCAAGCCGTCCCTGTCTACAATCAAGCTTCCTGCTCATGTGTATTGTTTTTTCACATCGTCCGTTACTGGACACTGCAGCATCCATTGCACGTACTGCAATCTCCGCAGCCGCCGCCCATAACAATGTTGTCAGTCAGATAGTCCACCTGAAT